>NZ_JAMZGM010000008.1 GCF_024158605.1 Sebaldella sp. S0638
AATAGATAAATCAATATATGAAAAACAAATCTTTTATTATATCAGATTTAATTTACAGACTTTCTTGCACACTCCCCCTTTTTCACTTTCTCTGTATCTTTTTCACCAAGCAAACGTGAAATATATGTACTTCCCCCTGTTCCAAAAATTTCACCGAGAGCCATAAGAACCGTCGTAAATGGAAGTGCCAGAGTCACTGCTGCAAGCATCGCAGTGTTATTCAGTATTCCTATATAAAATGCATCAGTTATATTATAAACTATATTAATAACCATACTTAATATCATCGGAACCGCCATATGTGCAATTGCCTTAGATACCGGCGCTTTTTCAAGATAATATAAAGCATTATTTTCATTATTCATTTTAATTCCTCCTTTAAAAATAAGTCGAATTCTACCTATATGTATAAAAAAACTGTCTAAAAATACTAACTCAGATTTTTATAAGCTTTCTTTAGTAATTTCAAGAATATTTTCTTCTCTTCTTCTGAAAAATCATCCAGCAGTTTCTCTTCAGTTCCTGCAAATATATCTTCTGTTTCATCCACGAGTTTCTGTGCTTTATCCGTTATCTCTATCTGCATGGTACGCCCGTCCTCATTGCCAGCATGACGTATAATAAAGCCTTTTTTCTCAAGTCCGTTCAAAAGACTGGTAACAGAAGGCCCGCTTAATCCCATTGCCTCGCTTAAAATACGACGGCTTATCTCCAGTTTACTTTCCAGCCTGTCATATATTTCTCCCAATAAACGTGCTTGCTGATTTGTAATGTCATATCCTGTAAGTGACTGATCATTTGCATACCGCATATTATGACCAATACCTCTTATATAGAAATTATAGTCAAATTCCTGAAATTTCTTTTTCATATTTCACCTTCTTTATTTAGGTTGAATTCTACCATTATTATATAGGTAGAATTCTACTTTGTCAATATTTATTTTAAAATATTTTTTTATAAAGGAAATAACCTTTTACTTCCCGCTGTTAAATACTTTCCCTTGTCATCTTTTCACTTTATTTTTTATTTAAATATTTTTATAAAGTATTGATTTTTTTCATATATACTGCATTTCTTCCACTAATTTCCTCAAGCACTTCACTTACTCCGTTAAAAGTTTCCAAAATATAGATATAATCAGAGTTTGAAGATATTTTCAAATCAAGATTGTTATACCAAAGTTCTACTTTGCCGAACCCCGCTCTGAAATCCCTGTAGCTTAATTTTATAAAATGAACAATATCATCAAATTCTCTTATCACTACTTCTTTTTTTAGCATTATATTTTCAATTCCTACTTTTTTTATCTCATTAATAAAATCATCTTTCTCGTTATCAAAAAATTCTTCAATATCTGAACTGCAAATAAAATTTATTCTAATTATCAATTCCTGATCATTCAATTCAAATAGTTCACGAAAAAATGCCAAATACTTCATCTCATTTTCCATATATGGCATCCTTTCTTCTTCATTCATTTCAACTATGGATTTTCTGTAATAATACCCCGCTTCTTCTTCATTCAGAGTTTCTTTTAATACATCTATAACATATTCCATTTTCTCTCTTTTCCTAAAAAATATTCTTTAGTTCCCCTTCACTCTGACAGCTTTCTTATCTATATCCTCTAAAGTATATGTTTTATTTTTATCCTTATAAATACGAGTCCCTATTTTTTCAAAACTCAAAGCATTAACGCTCTTTATCCTATAGACCTTTGTTCTGTCAGCCCCGTCTATTATCCCATAGACACCGTTTTTATCTTTCACCAGTATATTTCTGTGAAGCTTACACTCAAAATCATTCTCGCCGCATTGTAACAAATCTGTATCAATTATTTTCAATGTTCTCATATCCATCCTAAACGCCGAATTTTCACTGGAATATATCACTTCCCCCCTATTCACCGCATAACCGTTTCCAAATATATACTGCCCGTCCAAGACATAATTGTTCTGCCCGATCTGTGAAATTTTTTCTGCTTCCATTTCAAGCCCATACCACTGCTTAATTTCTTTATCCTCATACCAGTTTTCATTCTGAAAATTTTCATAATCAGCAAGAGTTTCCCACCCTGTAACAATTATTGTTGAATTTGCTGAGTAAATCCCATTTTTATCTCTCAGATAATAATCATTTAATTTCTCAAAACTTGAATAATCCAAATTAGGTATCTTTTGTTTCCCATAATAAACACTTCCGTCTTTCACTGAAAAATCCCATTGTTTGTATAATATTTCCTCTATATCAGTTTCTTCTGTATATGTAACGTTAAATACTAACATTAATAATGATAATAAAAAAATAATTTTTTTCATAAAACCTCCTTTAAGATTTTTTCTTTAAGTTAAATATATTAAAACATTAAATAAAATTATATGCAAGCACTTTTACCGTACTATTTTTTCTTTAAAAACTAATACTCCTGTGTTATAATTCATCTGATCAATATAAAAAATAAATTAACGGAGGAAAAATATGGAAATCATTTTAAAATCAAAAATGAAAATACTAAAACCTGTTTCTGAAGTTTTTGACGCATTTGTGAATCCGGAAAAAATCGGTAACTTCTGGTTTACTGCCAGTTCATGCAAATGGGAAACAGGAAAAACTGTTACCCTTACTTATGATGAATATACTGCAGAATTTGATATATTTATAGTTAAAGTATTACCAGAAAAAAAGATTGTTTTTGAATGGGGATCGGATGAAGAAAAACGCACTAATACTATACTCTTTGAAATTTTGGATAATTCTTCCACAATAGTAACCACCCTTGAAGAAGGCTGGCAGGAAAATGAAAATCTCACAGACGAGCTCCTCAAGAATAAAGAGGGATGGGTGTATATGCTTACCTGCCTGAAAGCCTACCTAGAAAATGGAGTCAATACATTACGTACCGGGCTGATTATCTAGCCTGTATCCAAATATATATAAATTAATTAAGAGAGCATACGCTCTCTCTTTTTATCTCACTTTTGGATATTTCTCTTACTTTCAAGCTGTTTTCTAAAAGTTTCAATTCTATTTTTGGCTTCTTTCTCTTCATCACTGGTAATTTCCCTGCTGTATCTGAGAACCAGATTCTTATTTTTGTCCGAAGCAAATGTCTCACGGTCACTCATTATAATACGGGAATCACTTATTTTTGAAAACATATCCATTGATACAATATTGATCTCAAGTTTGTTATTATCAGAATCTGCTTTTTTCACATAAAATTCCACAAAATTATTTTTCCCGTAATATGTACCATCTCCGCGATCCTGTAGTTCAAGCAGATACAGTCCCGTATTCCCTGTTTTCCAATTAGCTGTATCTCTCCATATTTTCACTGAAAGAAAAACCGTTTTCCCGTCTTTAAATACTTTCAAATCACCGTAACTGTTATAATTTATCATCAAAGAATCAAACTGCGGTTCTTCTGTAATATATAATCCGCTTTTCAAGCCTGCGGAATACGACAGTACACTTAGAAACATCACTAAAAAAAGTCCCTTTTTCATATATCCTCCTGATTATTTTTATCTTGAATATTCTTATTATAATTTAAATTTAGCCGGATCCTGCCCTTTTACTACCTCACCTTTCAGATAAACATATTTCTTGTCTTTGGCATATGCCCAGTTTATTATCTCAAAAGTATCAATATCTGCTCCATTTATTTTTTTACCACTGTAATAAATATTATTCTTATCTTTGGAATAACTTTCCCCTAAAAATTGAAATGAATTATAATCCGCTTCTTTCCATAATTTCCCCGCATAAAATATACCGTTCTTATCTTTGGCATAGTCTGAAAATACCATGGCAGAATAAGTATTGCTCTTATAAACCATAAAACTGTCAAAATCCGCACTATCTACTTTTTTATCAGAATAATATATTTCACCTTCCAGTTTTTTGTAACTTCCGTAATTTATTCCCATTTCTTTTACAGTATCCTCAAAAATTCCTGCCGATTCTTCAGCCTGACTTTTATCATTTTCTGTAACTTTATTCTTATATCTGAAAGTCATCCTGTCGCTCCCCTCAGGCACATAGGCTCCGCCGCGCATGGGAAATTCAGTGGAAGAATATTTTATTCTTGAAACAATTGTAATTTCCAGTTCATCTTTACTTATTTTCTTCACATAAAAATCTATATAATCATTTTTACCGTAGTATATGCCGTCTTTCTGTTCTGTCAATTCTGTGAGATACTTTCCTGTGTTCATATATACAAAATTACCGGTATCCATATAGCTCTTTACCTCAAGAAACACAGTTTTGCCATCTTTAAATATTTTCAGATCCCCGCATTTATATCTTCTCATAATAGCATTTTTGCCAATCCCCTCACAAGGAACTATTTTTTCAGTAATATACGTATTTTCAGGAAGTGCTGAATAATCATACTCTGCCTTATAAAGACCGCTTTTCAAGCTTGCCGGATACAGCACCATACTAAAAAATAACGCTAAAATAACTATTCTTTTCATTTTTCCTCCTTTCTGTTTCTGCTTTTGAATCACTTAAACTAACACAAACGGAATAAAACACGACATTATAAGACCCATTATCCCTAAAAAGAAGAACAGCCCCCACAAAAACATTCCAATCTTGTCATTCTCAAACCGAAAACTTTTTGGCTTATTTTCATCATAAAAAATATTTACTTTATCCCCAGCCTTAAAGTTAAAAAACACACCGCTTCCTGAATAGAGGCTTTTTACCCTTATTATTCCCTCAGAAGTCCGATATTCCACCACAGGCCTGTAATTCTTCCCGTTTCTCATTATTTCCACCACTTCTGCCTGAACTGGTATCCCCCTTGTTTTTATATAATTATCCCGTCTAAATCCAATAATACTTACTGTTAGAAATATTATGCCCGGAAGAAAGCAGCCCACTATTACTATTATTTTGTATAATTCCATTTTCCACATCCTTGTTTAGTATTTACTATTATTCTATAAGATTTTTCTATTTTAAGCAATATTTATAATAATATAGTTTTCTTCGTATATAATTCCTAAATCTTTTATATACTTATATGATATCATTATTTCCCATTAAATCAAATAATTTTAAAAATTTTATATTTTCTTCTGTGATAAAAAATCTTGTCGTTTATTCTTTAACTGTTTATAAAATATTTCCAGCGTAACCTTATTTCTCCGATTAAACCATGACTCTTTCAAAGACATATTCACCTTTATTTTTTTATTCCCGTTTTTTATTATAAGCTTATACGGAGTACGTCCCAGATAAGCCGGCGGAGTAAACACACGTACATACTTAATACTCTTAATATCTGCATAATTTATCCGAATTTTTCTCCCCAAAAACAACACACAAAAATCATCATAAAATACACATTTCCCTTTCTTGTTCTGAATAGTTACTGCGAAAACCATACACGCTAAAAATATCACACAGTAAGCTATACAAGGAATGCCGAATAATACAAAAACAAACACAGCTTTATGTTCAAACCACCATTCTGATATAAAACGTCCATTCGGCTCTATTCCCAATGTCCTCAGCCAGTTTCTGAAAAGAAGTATAAATCCCGCAAAACCCGCAAGAGTCATCCCAAACCAGATAAAATGAAGAATAAACCTGTTACAGTAATTAAATTTCACTTCTTTCATATCTTCCCCTTACACAAATAATTTTTCAATAAATTCCTATCTTCTCTGCCCAAACACATAAAAATATAATAAAATCTATCCCTGCTAAGTTTATTTTAACATTATTCCCAAAAATCCCAAAACTTTATCTCATATAATTAATACTTCCCGCATAAAAATCAAAAGAACCGACGCTAACCGCCGATTCCCTTTTTATTTATTAAAATTTTGATAGAGCATATTAATATCTTTATATCTTAACCCATTTCCCGTTGTTTGCACTCTCAAAGATTTTTTCCTCAAGGATCATCTGTCTGTATCCGTCTTCAAAAGTAGCAAAGTCATAAACCTTTCCTTTATCTGCAATACTGCTGTACACCTGTCTGAAACACTGCTTAAAAGTATCCGGGAATCCTTCTACATGTCCACCGGGATAATCTACTATTTTCTGTGTCTCCGGACTGAGTATTGCCGGATCTTTATCAAATATCTTATTAAAATTATCTCTTTCGCCTATTATCATTTCATTCAGTCTTTCTGAATCCCATTCGGCTGACTGCTTGCTTCCTCCAAGAAATATTGATATTTTATTCTTTCTTCCTGAAAACATCTGAGAAATAAAAGCATTTCCCACAGCTCCGTTATCAAACCGCAGCATTACTACAGCTATATCTTCTGTATCTATAGGTACTTCCTCATATTCTGCATCTGCCTGTGCTTTGGAAAAAGTTTCCACTGGTTTCAAAAATTTCTTTCTTGTCTTATGATATGTAAGAAATTCCGCAAAAACCTCAGTAACTTTCAATTGCGTAACATACTCCACAGTATCAATCCAGTGCGACCCTATATCAGCCACAGCTCTCGTCTGCCCTGATTCCTTGCTGTTTATTCTCCAGTTAAAATCCGTTTCAAGCAAAAGCCAGTCCTGCACATATCCTCCGTGAACAGAGATAATATCCCCAAGTTCCCCGGCAGTCACCATTCTTTTTATCTGATGAACCATAGGATTAAAACGATTATGAAAATTCACTGCATTTACTATATTGTGTTCTTTTGCATACTCACACATCTCTTTTGCTTCTTCGGCTGTTTTTGTCATAGGTTTTTCACATATTACATTTATTCCCTTTTTCATTGCATACATAGCTATTTCATGATGTGTATTATTTGGTGTGCAGATATGGATCATATCCAGCTCAAGTGTATCCATCATCTCCTTATAGTCGGCGAAACTATTCGGTATATTCATCATTTCAGCTTTTATTTTGTGATCCTGTGTATCCGTAATTGCTGTTACCTCTATATTTCCCAGTCTTCTAAGTGCTTCCACATGTGCTACTCCGATAAAACCTGTTCCTATTACTCCCGCTTTATAAGTTTTCATATTTTATCTCCCTTCGTCACTTATTTTTACTTTGGAATAATACAGCGACTATAATAATGATCCCTTTTACGAGTCCTTCCAAAAACGGCGGTATATTAGCAATAACCAGTATATTATTTATCATTTGCAGCATTATTGCCCCGAGAAATGTTCCGAAAACTTTCCCTCTTCCTCCGTTCATTGCTGTTCCCCCTATTGCTACAGAGGCTATTGCGTCAAGCTCGAACCCCAGACCTGCATTAGGTGCTGTTATTGACGTAAGTCTTGATGAAAGAAGAAAAGCCGAAAGTCCTGAAAGCAGTCCTGTAATACAGAAAACTGCATTTTTTATCATATTTACATTTATACCTGTGAGTTTTGTTGCATTTTCATTACTTCCCACAGCATAAACATATCTCCCGAACTTCGTTTTATTCATTACAATGGAAATAATAACCGCAGTAATTACGAATATAATTGCAAGGTTGGGAATTCCCAGCGTTTCACCTGCTGCTATAAGACGGAAAGTATTATAGGATTTTTCTCCTACGTTAAACGGCCCTCCCTGCCCCAGCTGTACAATAATCGATCTGAAAGCCGACATTGTGGCAAGTGTTACTATAAATGGTGCTATTTTTCCTTTTGTTATAAGGATTCCGTTAATTCCGCCAAGGATAGTTCCGAATGCAAGACAAAATATCAATGTAAGAAATATACTTCCTGTGGAATTCAGCACTATTACACCAAGTCCTGCTGTTAGCGCCACCAGTGACCCCACAGACAGATCTATCATTCCGGCAATAATTACCAGATTCATCCCTAATGCTACTATCCCTATTATTGCAGCCTGTTTAAGAAGAGTACTCAGATTGGTATATGATAAAAATCTGGGATTTATAATAGTGGCTATAAAAAACAGTATCAAAAATGAAACAAGATAACTGTAATTACTATAAAATTTTTGTAAATTTGTTTTACTGAAATTTGCTTTATTAAGAAAAGACATTTGTTTTCCGCCATTAGTCATTTTTTACCTCCAAATTTGAACCTGTTGCATAGTACATTATATTTTCCTCAGTGAGATTTTCCCTGTCCAAAATAGTATTTATATTTCCCTTATACATAACGATACATCTGTGGGAAGTTTTCCATATTTCTGGGAACTCCGAACTGAATACAACAACAGATTTGCCTGCGGCAGCCAGATTATGCATTATTTTATATATCTCAAATTTAGCTCCCACATCTATTCCCTGTGTAGGATTGTCCAGTATGTACACATCAGAATCCAGCTCCAGCCATCTGGAAATAATCACTTTCTGCTGGTTTCCACCACTCAGTGACGTTATCAGATCCGAGGGATTATCTGCTTTTATATTTATAAGTTCTTTATTTTTATAATATCTCTCTGTTTCCTCATTTTTGCTTATAAATAATTTTTTGTGCATATTTTTAAAGACAGCAATGGATAAATTATCCTGAATACTCATATCTTTTATTATGGCCTTTTCTTTTCTGTTTCTCGGAACAAGGGAAATACCGCTTGATATTACATTTTTTATAGAAGCCATGTTTACTTTCTTATCATTCAGGTACATTTCCCCTTCATCCAGAGGATAAGCCCCGAAAAGCGCTTCGGCAAGTTCTGCTCTTCCGTCTCCGTAAAGACCGGTAATTGCTATTATCTCTCCTTTTTTCACATCAAAACTAATATTCTTAAAAGTTTTCCCAGAAAAATTATTTATTTTCAAAAGAGGTATATCCGGAATATCCCCTGCTTCCAGCTCATCTTCCACGAGCTTTCTTCCTACCAGAAGTTCTGTTGCCATTTTCTCATTTATATCAGAAAACTTTCCTGTCTGTATAAATCTGCCGTCCCGAAGCACTGTATAATCATCACAAATACTGAAAAGTTCCGGCATTTTGTGAGAAATATAAATAATACTTACTCCTTCATCCCTCAAAAATCTCATTATATCAAAAAGCGAGTCTATTTCTTTATTTGTAAGGGCTGTAGTAGGCTCATCCATTATTATAAGCTTTGAATCAAATAATAATGCCTTTGCTATTTCTATCATCTGCTTTTGAGGCATATCCAGATATTCCACTATCTCCTCAGGATTTATATTCATTTTTAACTTTTTTATTATTTCCCGTGATTTTTCAATCATTGTTTTTTTATCGAGAAATCCGAACTTATTTTTTATTTCCTCGCTTAAAAAAAGGTTTTCATATACTTTCAGATCATTAATAAGGTTTAATTCCTGATGTATAAAACGAATCCCGAGTTTTTTTGATTTATTAGTCGTCATCTCATCTATTTTCTCATCCTGAAAATAAATATCACCTTCAGAGAGAGGTATTGTTCCTGATAAAATATTCATAAGGGTAGATTTCCCTGCACCGTTTTCACCGAGCAGTCCGTGTATAGATGCATTTTGCACAGAAAAATCAACCCCTGATAAAGCTTTTACCGGACCAAAAAATTTTGATATATTTTTCATCTCCAATAACATTATTTCACAACCTTCTAAGTAAAGATCATTTATCAGCTTTATATTTCTTGTTTCAAAATCCTAAAATATTCTATTACTGAATACTGTATCTGATTTTATAAATATCTGAGTTTTTAAAATCATTTACATTATTTCTGTCTACTTCTACTGTTTTTATAATATATGCTTTTTCAAGTGTTTTACCTGCAAGCACATCAGCTCCAAGCTGTACTGCTTCTCTTACCATTGCCGGTGAAAATGCATATGTTACCTGATCTATTTTTTCTTTTTCAAAAGTATCAAGATTTTCTTTTCTAGCACTTACTCCTGTGATTAATTTTATATTCAGTTTAGCAGGCCCTTTATATGCATTGATCGCATCAAGAACACCCATTTCCACTTCATCATCCTGAGTTATTACAGCTTTGATTTTTTCTATATCTTCAGGTTTTGAAGTATTCAGGAAGTTTTCCATTTGTTCCTGAGCTTTTTGTCTCTGCCAGTTTGTATTAAAGCTTTGTACTATTTTCAAATTTTTATTTGCTGTTGCCATGTATCCGTCATGTCTTTGCTGAGGTACAGTAGAGTTATCCCCCAGAAATTCAAGAACCAAAACTTCTCCGTTTTTCAAATCTTCTTCAAAATATTTATTCAGATAATTTCCAGTCATTTCTCCGATCCCTGTATTATCTCCCATTACAGTGGCAGTTGGTGTAAAATTATTTATCAGTCTGTCATATACAATTAGAGGAATTCCTGCATCCATAGCTGCCTGTGCTGTAGAACGAAGCTCGTCTCCGTTATGCGGCCAAAGCACTATAGCATCTACTTTTTCATTAATAAGGGTATCCATTTGGTTATTTTGCTCTGAAGCCTCGCTTGAAGTCAAAAACTTATACTCAAACCCTTGAGATTCTGCAAGTGCTTTAGCTTCCGCCTCAGCATGCTTAATACTCTCACCGAGGAATCCGTGAGTTGCATTTGGCATTACTATACCAAGTACTTTTTTCTTTTCAGTTTTTGCACCTGTTGCTCCTTCTGCTCCTCCTTTTGATTCACCCCCGCATGAAACAGTTAAAACCAAAAGCAGTAGAGAAAATAAAAGAAACATTATTTTTTTCATATTGTTACCTCCAAATTTTTATTGTTTTAGCTTGTTACCTGTTACTTTTTGAATATTGAATCTAAAAATGCTTTACCCTTTATCAGACCTAGTTTTATTGCATCGTCATTTTCAGAGTAATTCAAGTCTTCATGTTCTATACTTACATAACCGTCATACCCTATTTCTCTCAGCGTCTGGTATATTTTCTGCCAGTCTATGCTTCCTCCTCCGGGTATCTTGTGCTGCCACCATCCGTAGTCCCATTCGCTTTCCTTATCCAGCTGCTTGCCGAATATACTGTAATGGCTTCTCTTTTCTTCAAATATTTTTGTATCTTTAGCATGGAAATAAAGCACTCTTTCTTTGTAATCTACTAATGCCTTAATATAATCCACTCCCAGCCATATTAAATGTGAAGGGTCGAAATTCAGCCCGAAATTTTCATCAGGTATAATCTCAAACATTCTGTCCCATAATTCAGGTGAATAAGATATAGTAGCTCCCCAGCCTTCTCTGTGCCATCCCGGCATAGAACAGTTTTCTATCAGGAGATTTACATTTCTGTCCGCAGCATATTTCACTATATTTGGAAATGTCTTTCCAAATTCTGTGAAATTTTCTTCAAAGCTGATATCCAGATTTCTCCCTGCAAAAGCTCCCACGAATTTTACGCCTAGTTTCCCTGCAGTTTCTATTACATTATAGAGATGCTTTACATTCTCTTCCCTTACCAGCGGATTTGGATGAAGACAGTTGTCATAATAAGCAAGAGATGCTATCTCCAGATTATTTTCTTCCATTAATTTCAGTACATCTTCTTTGACTTTATTGTCAAATCTTGAAACATCAATATCAGTACTTGAATAATCCCTGTCATTTACCATAGGCCAGCATGAAAGCTCTATAGCGTCAAATTTCTGTTCCACTGCAAATTTTACCTTTTCTTCTAAAGATAAGCTGTTAAAGCAGGCTGTTAAATACGATAGTTTCATATTAATTCTCCTTCATTCGTTCTGTTTTTTCATTTTTTGTAAAGCTTTACAAATTTGAAAATAGATTACCAATCCTCCTTTGACTACATTTTTTTTATTAAAAATATCCTGAATCTTTTCATCGTGCAGCTCCAAAGATGTTTTATATTAATGCAAAGTAAAGGCTGATTTACATCACTCTGCACCTAATATGCAGAGCAATATATTTTATTATATATGTTAATAAGTTGTTCCTCTTTTTATAAGCTTATGCGGTAAAAATTTATTCGGTATTGTATCAGAAGCATTTACTTTAAGTATTCTGTTTATTAACAACTTACAGGCTTCTTTACCTATCTTTACTCTCGGCTGATGAATTGTCGTAATACCGGGATAAGTGGCATTACACAGTTCTATATTATCAAAACCTATTACTGAAAATTCCTCTGGAATTTTGACATTTTTATAGTTGAGATAATTCACCATGCTTATCGCTATCATATCTGATACTGTAAAAATCCCGGCTTTTTTCACCTTAGTTTTAAGTATCTGCTTAGCAGCATTGATTCCTCCGTTATAATTAAAATCTGTTTTTATGACAAATCTTTCATCAAATGGTCTTCCATACTTCTCAAGGGCTCTTTTATACCCTGTGAATCTTAATTTATCGAAAATAAAATCCTCATATGTCTGTACATAAAAGACTTTGTCAAAACCTGTTTCCAACAGATAACTTGTTGCTTCAAAAGCTGCTTTCTCATGATCTATCGAGACAAAGGGAACTCCTATGTCGTCATAAAATTCACTGCATTGGATAATAGGATACTTTGTGGAAAAATCCTTCAAAAAATCTTTCTCAATAGCAAGATCCATTATAAATGCCCCGTCAACCAGTTTATTTTCTATGAACTTAAAATACTTTCTTTCTATATCACGGTCAAAATAGCCGTTACATACTAAAACATTATAATTTTTAGTCTTGGCATATTCTTCCGCCCCTTTTACCACTTCTGCATAAAACGGGTTTGAAATATTAGTTACAATGAAAAGAAGCATTCCTGTTCTCATTTCACGAAGAGATTTCGCATGATAATTTACCTCATAGTTAAGTTCATCAAGAACTTTCTGAACTCTTATTCTCTTCTCCTCGGAAACATTCTGATTTTTATTAATGACCCTTGATACAGTGGCCGTAGATACACCAGCAAGACTGGCTACTTTCTTAATTCCTGTCATAATCAATCACCATTTTTTGTAAACCTTTTCAAAAACTATAATATATTCTAACCTAATTTTCCAAAATGTCAAGTCATAATTTTATATTTCTGATTTTTATGAAAAAACATCTGTTTTCCTTTGTATTTTCTACGTAATTCAATAATTTTTTTCATAAATCTGCAAAATACCTGTTCTTGCACTAAGTCCGTCATACAGCTGTTTTCATTAGGTTTTTCTATATTTGAAAATAAAATAAAAAAAATTTTTTTATTATTTTTTCAAAAAAACAGTCTGTTATGATATCTAATTTAACAGACTGTTTATAAATTTATTTTTTTGTATTTTCTGATGCTTTTTCTATTTCTGCGGCTTTCTCTATCATTTGGATAAATTCTGCCTTATATCCGTATTTATCATTTTCTTTATTATTTTTTGCCAGTTTCAGCACATCTTCATATGTAAGATTCCCTTTATGTTCTGAATTTCTCAGCAGCATCCCGAACTCAGCTGCTGATACAGCAAAATTAAAATCATTTGTATTATTCTTTTTATAAATATCCTGTTTCAATACTTCTTTTAATTCCTTGCTCTTATCACCGTCAGGCTCTTTGTAACGCAGCTTGAATGTAGCTATATCAGAACTGTTCTTTACTTTGGAATCCTGATATACCAGTTTATCTACATCAGTTTCAGAATTGCCGTTTTTTGGAACAATCTCATAAAGAACCGTCACCTGATGTCCTGATCCCACGTCTCCGGCATCTTTTTTATCATTTTTAAAATCTTCATTGGCAAGCTTTCTGTTTTCATAGCCTATAAGTCTGTATTCCTTTACTACAGCAGGGTTAAACTCTATTTGTATCTTTACATCCTTTGCTATTGTATAAAGAGTTCCCATAAGTCCCTGATCAAAAACCTTATCTGCTTCTTTCAGATTATCTATATAAAAGTAATTTCCATTTCCTTTGTTACTCAGTCTTTCCATTGTATCATCCTTATAATTCCCCATTCCAAAGCCAAGAATTGTCAGATAGATATTTTTCTTTTTATAAGAGGCGATAAGCCCTTCCAGCTCTGCTCCCGAAGTCACTCCTACGTTAAAGTCTCCGTCTGTTGCCAGTATTACTCTGTTGTTGCCGTTTTTAATAAGATTCTTCACTGCAAGGTCATAAGCTTTCTTTATGCCCTCTCCCCCGGCTGTGCTTCCTCCTGCACTAAGGTTATCCAGTGCTTCTATTATCTTATCTTTTTCTTTTCCCGAAGTAGGTTCAAGTACCACTCCTGCATTTCCTGCATAAACTACTATTGATACTCTGTCCTCTGAATTAAGATTATTCACCAGTTTTTTAAATGATTCCTTCAAAAGAGGAAGCTTGTTACTATGATTCATAGAACCTGACACATCAATTAAAAATACGAGGTTACTTTTTGGTTTCTTGTCTTCTTTGAGGTTTTCCCCCTGTATTCCTATTCTTAATATTTTATTCTTATTATTCCACGGGGAATCACCCATTTCAAAATCAAACCCGAACTTACCGTTTTCTTTTTCAGGCTTTTTATAATCATAAGAAAAATAATTTATCATTTCTTCTATTCTTACAGAGTCTTTCGGCGGCATTTTTCCCTGTGTCATAAGCATTCTGCGTACATTCGTATATGAAGCTGTATCTACATCAATTGAAAATGTAGATAATGGTGATGTTTTGGCATCTATAAATCCATTTTCATTTATCTCTGAATATGATTCTGTCCCTATAGAATACTCACTTCTCAAATCTGCTGTTGCACCTTTGGCATTAACAATAGTAACTGCTGAATTACTTCCAATCAGTACATCACCATTCGATTCTATTTTTCCTGTTGAAATCACCCTGTCCACATATACAATCTTTTCTACAGGCTTTTCCACCATTACCTGCTGCACTACCACTACTTCTTTTCTATCTGTCATTGTACAGCTGCTGAATAAAAAAATTAATGCTCCCAATAAAAATAACATTGTCTTTTTCTTCATAATCATCTCCTTTTTTATTTATTCTTTGTAAAATTATAACTTTTCCGTGTGAACTCTATGTGAAGTTTTATATTTTTATTCAAAAAAGGAAAATCACCACAGTCAATTTTCCTTTTTTCTAATACCTATTTGAATTTATTATAAAAAACAATTTCCTCAATGGGTTTTCTCATCTCTTTATGTCTGTCAGGAGATTTTGCCTCTCCATCTGCATAACCTATCTCCAGAATATTTATTGCTTCAAGATTATCCGGAATATTAAACTCTTTTTTCAAAGCTTCGGGATCAAAATATGTTATCCAGCATGAGCCAAGCCCCAGATCCTGTGCAGCCATCATCATGTGAGTTGTTGCTATTGTTGCATCTATATCCATTGTGTCTTTATTGTCATATGGACGGCGCCATGCAGTTTCACGGTCTGAACAAACTATTATGACAAGGGGAGCTCCGTGATATCTCGTTACTTTATCAAATTTTACCAGTTCATTCTCATCATTCACTACAAGAAATCTCTGCGGCTGAAGATTTTTTGCAGTTGGAATAACCCAGCCTGCCTCTATAATTTTTTTCATTTTTTCCTCTTCCACTTTCAAAGGTTTATACTGCCTTACCGCATATCTTTGTTTCGCAAGTTCATTAAAATCCATATTTTCCCTCCTTATAAAAATCTATATTGACATCCTAACATGGTCAGTATATAATTACAAGTAGTTACATTTTTACCATATAATTACAAAAAAGATATTCAATATCATAAATATATTCACTATAAAAAGGAAACTATAGGAGGAAAATGTGGAAAAAAAGATTCCAAATGCCCAGACAGCTTTCAGTGTTATGTAGAAAAAGCACTCAATGTAATTGGCGGAAAATGGTCATTTTTAATAATCAGGCATCTATTTGACGGTACCATGAGATTCGGTGAAATCAGAAAGTCGCTTCATAATATCAGCCCGAAGACATTGACCAGTTGTTTGAGGGAACTGGAAAAAAATAATATCCTTACCAGAAAAGTATATCCTACTATCCCGCCGGCAGTGGAATATACACTGACTGACAAAGGAAAGGATCTTAACAATATTATTAATGAAATGAAATTATGGGGAAAAAAGTGGACTTAGTCTTATTCAGCAGAAAATAACATTAAATTCATTTTTAGGAGTGTGGTATCAATGATTGGAATGCAGTATAAAATTAATCTTCCAAGTGATTATAACATGGATATTATAAGAGAAAGAGTAAAAAACAACGGCTATAAAACAGACGGTTTTCACTCTTTAAAATTTAAGTTTTATCTGATTACAGAAAAAAACATTAATGGTAATCATCAGAATTCTTATGCTCCGTTATATCTCTGGAAAAATCATTCTGGAATGAACAAGTTTCTTTTTGAGGGATTTTATGACAACATACTGGAGTCTTTCGGATGGCAGAATATAGATACAGGTATACCTTTATTTTATGATTTTAGTGATGATATTAAGAATTCCAAGTATGTATTTGAATTTACGCAGCATATAAAGCCTGCCAGAAGTCTCACTTCCATAAAAGACAGGATTATTGCCGAAACAGCAGGTTTTAATAATCATCTGGGAATTCTCGCCCTTTATAATCCTGAAACATGGAGATTTTCTATTTTTTTATTTACTGACAAAATAGACAGACTTTATCTGGAAAAAGGAAATTATTATGAAATTCTTCATATATCTGATGACGGCAAAAAATCAGATATTGAATCTTCGAAATAATTCTATTTCGGAATATAATATTTATTTATGACTTTTACAGTAAAAACCGGCTCAGGTTATTAACCCTGCCGGTTTTTTATTTTTACTTATAGTTAAAATATTGCTTTTAGTGTTACCCCTGCTCTGTAATCGTCTCTGTCATCATTCCCCACTGTATATTCTCCAGTAAGGAATATTCCGTATCTGTCCTCTACTTCCACACCTACACTTGCTCTTGTCTTAAATGTTCCTCTTTCATCCTGCGGTTTTGAGAGATTATGATAATTATCCTCTACTACTATCAGTCTTGCTTTTTCCCTTTCATTAAGGTCAGCAAGCTCATACTCATATGCAAAGTCCAAATTCCCTTTCAGCTTCCATGCACTCTGTGTTCCAAGAGGTACAGCCGCTTTTAGTTCTATTCCGGCTCTTGGTTTTACACTCCATGCATCATTTCCTTCTACTTCAAGTCTTTCCAGTCCTTTTTCACTAAACGTCGGTCTTGTCATATACATTGCTTTTAATGCCCCGTATGGAACAATACTCAGTTTTTTGCCAAGTTCGAATTCTCTGCCCAGTATATTATCAAACGATACCGAATATGTTTCATATGACGCATCCAGATCAGAAGGTCCGCTGCTTTCCCATAATATACTTCTGTCAGTATTATGGAAACTCACTCTTCCTGTAAGATCATTTCTCAGCTTCCATCCGTTTACACTATACTTATTATGTAATCCCAGCTGAATTGTATCTGCTTTTTCATCACTGTTTCCTGCATCATCAAAATTATATTCCGTGTGCATATATCCCAGTGAGTAACCGAATGTATGTCTGTAAGTTCTTTCTACTTCACGTAAAGCCAACACTCCAGCCGTAGTATAGTCATATCCTACTACACCGTCTGTTTCTTCTTTATTTTTACCTTTTCCTGCTATTACATTCAGCTTCACGTTTTCTTTTGTGTTATTTGAAGAATTTGCCATTAAATCCAGCGAGTTTTCAAATGCTCTTGCTATATCGTATTCTCTCTGATTCATATTGGCATATATATCTCCTGCCAGACTTGACATTGCAGTTCTAAAATCTTTTTCATTTGTTATAACATCAATTTTTTCAAATATCTCTTTTCTTTCATATTCTCCTTCAGGAGTGAGATATTTTTCATCAAGCGCACGTCCGAAGTCTTCATACCACAAACCGCTTGTGAAGTTATCATAGTCAATCTTCTGGGCATATAAATCATAGCCGTTTGTAGTGTCCACAGGTGTGATTTCCCATGTAAGCGACCCGCTCTTTATATTCGTTTTTCCATCTGTAAGCTTTATCTGACCGCCAGCAACTATAGCATTTTCCAGCTTGTATACATTAGCGCTTGTACCTTTTGTAAAAGTCGGCATTACTATAATAGTGTCACTTGCAGAGACTGTAAGGTCTCCTTTTACATCAAGATAAGTATTATTTACCACGAACATATAATTTTCACCGAGCGAATCCACATATGCCTCTGCTTTATGCGAAGTCAGATCAGGTTCTATTATCATATTAAACCCGTCTATAGTAAAGTTATCATTTACCTTTATTAATCCGGCATTTCTTATTGACGGTTTCGTGTATCCTTTTCCTGATTGCTGAACCATATTTGAATTTACTGCTCCCGGACCTAATATTATATGTGCTGAGTTATCTCCTTCAGCTATTGAAGCCCCTGCTGTATCTTTCTGCACCCCCACGCTGTTTGCACCATTTATTTCTATAGTTCCTTTATTATATAATACTGCACCGCTTGTCAGAAATACTCCTGTGGAATTATCCCCGTCCATTATTATTCTTCCTGTTAATTCATTAGTAATTGTGGCTCCGTCAGCGACTATTCCCGTAGAGTTATCTCCTGTAAGATGAATAAGTCCGCTGTTTCTGCCAACAGCTCCGACTATGTACATTCCCTGTGCATTATCTTCTGATGAAATTATATTTCCTTCATTTTTTATTACCGGAATTATTGAATTTCCGTCAGTTTTCCCGCCGTAAATTCCTATTCCGTCTTTTCCTACTTTTATTACTGCTCCTGAATGATTCGTAACAGATGAATCCACTCCGTAAATTCCCACAGCATATTTATTTAAAGTCGGATCAAATTTTGATACTATATCTGAATGTCCTACTTCAATGTTTCCATAGTTATCTACAGAACCACCGTTATTATATATTGCTATATTCCCTATATCTGATGCAGCTCCTGTACTTTGTATCGAAGCGTAATTGGCCGCTGATCCTCCCTCTGTATACAATGCTATATTTTCTCTTCCAAGCATGGATATACTGTTATAGTTTTGTATTACAGAGTCTTTGGCATGAACATAGACACCGTTAGTATTCAGAATAACTACTCCTCCGGTATTTGTGAAACTTGAACCGGCAGTATTAAGCAGATATCCGAATGAATCATTTCCTATTGAAGCTGTTGCTGTGGAATCAGTAATATTAACCACACCGTTTCCATAAACTCCCACAGAATTTTTATTTGCAGCAAAAGCATCATCCACGAACATAGAACCGCTTATATTAAGAATTCCTCCGTTTGTATAAATCCCTGTTCCGCCTTTTCCTACATTAAGTGCACCTGTCTGATTAATTGTCCCTCCGGCTGCTTTATTATATATCCCCAATGATTTGTCGCCCACTGTTATAATATTGGAATTTATTGTAGTTCCTGCTGTATTATCATAGTAAATTCCCATACCCGGATCTTTTTCATCAGATGAAACCCCTATTATTATGCTTCCTGAATTATTTATCTGTGCAACTCCGCCTTTTGAATATATCCCTATAGATTTATCACCTGAAAGATTTATTACCCCTGATGATACTACATTTCCTGATATATTTTCACTGTAAATACCTATAGCTTTGCTTTGTGTACTGTTTATCGCATTGCTGTTATCAATTCCTGTACCGTTTTTCAGAGCAAGCCCTTGAGAGTTTGCACCAATTGTAACTGTTCCTGTATTCTTAATTTCTCCGCCGTCTTTTACAAAAATCCCCGCCGAGTTATCTCCTACAGTTATTACCCCTGCATTTACTGCTCTCGCACCATTTTTACCGTAAACTCCCACAGACTTTATTCCAGACAATGAAATCTGACCTTCATTTACTCCTTCATAATTTGTATACCCTGCTATAAATCCCGAAGACACTCCGTCAAGAGCCATTCCTGTCTGTGAAGCCAATGCTCCGTTTACTGTTACATTAGTACCATATCTTACAGCTGAATTAGCTGCATTTATTCCTGTAGATGCATTTCCTGATCCAAGATTAACCAGATTTGCAGAAGCATTACTAAAATCAAATACGCTGTTTTTTATTGCTCCCAATGAGAAAGTCCCAGTACTCGCACCGTTTATTACTAAATTCGTTCCAAGACCGTTTACTGCTCCTGTTGATTCAAAGTTAAACAACACGGCGTCTGTCCCTGTAATTAATGCATTTACTGTCCCGCTTACCGTAGTTGTTGTATTTCCTGTTGTATATAATCCAAGAGAATTATTTCCCGAAAGTTCAAGATTTAATCCATTTACTGTAACTGCGGTATCTTTAGCAAATATACCTACACCGTCTTTTCCGGTTTTCATTATTCCGTTAACTGTCAATCCTGAATTATTAGTATATATTCCTATACCGCCTTCTGAAGCTGACATATCTATATTTGAACCTAAACCGAGAGTTACTTTGGAATCAGCCTGAGTCAGAAGTTTATTATCAGCAATTATCCCATATGCTTTTTTTGACCCTGCCAGTCCCTGAATTAATCCATGGTTTTCCAATTCTATTTTTTGATCTCCGTAAGATGGTATATTGCTCGTATCCAATGCATTGGCTCCGTACATTCCCACTCCCGCTTCACCTAATTTGACAGTTCCGCTGTTTTTAGCATATGAACCATTGGCACTGATTATTGCAATTCCGTCTTTTCCGGATACTTCGATAATCCCTCCGGCATTATTGCTGATCTCTCCGAAGTCAGCTACTATTCCTACACTTTTATCTCCGGAAAGAATAATACTTCCTCCGTCATTAATCAGCTTAATATCACTTCTTACAGCACCTGTGTAACTTTTTTGCGCTATTGCGATTTTACTAGGAGAAACACTTATCATATTTATTCCGGATTCAAGTGTTACATTTGATGATGAGAAATCTGTCCTGTTATAAGCATCATTGACATTATCAAGGTCTACATTTTGATTTATACTCAAAGTTCCTTTATTTACCTGTAATATTTTATAATCACTTACAGATCCCGGATCTATTGTTACATTAGCAGGAAGTAATGGTGTCCCTCCTCCTCCGAGACTTGAAAGCAGCATTGTTCCACCGCCTGTAGGTTCCAGTATCATCATTTTTGAGCTTGAATCTGTGAGTTTCAGATTCAGTGTTCCTGTTCCTGTGAACATATTAGTCAGGAATGTTTTTATATCCGCAGGATTATTCAGACCCTTATAATAAAAGGCTGTACCATTTACTCCTATTTCTGCCGTTGCTGTACCGCTTACTACATTAAAGTGACCCGTAGGATTATTCGATCCGTCCAGTGATGTGTAGAAAGCCAGTGCTCCGTTACTTGCTTTTATATTTGTTCCGTTTCCGATATTTATTGTAGTGTTGCTCCCTGAGGCTTTTTCAGCATAAAGACCTATACTTCCTGCTCCGCGGGCTTCTACCGTTCCCGAATTTATTGCTGTACTTCCTCCGACATTAGTATTCGCATATACTCCCACACTTTTTTCACCGTCTACGTAAATTGTTCCCGCTGTCATTGTAAAGTTTCCGTCTTTATTATATACACCTATGGAATTATCACCTCTCAGATCTATAGTCCCGCTGTTCTTAGCTGTGATTTTTGCACTTTCCAAAACCATACCAAGTGTTTTTATATAATAAACTGATGAACTGTCCTGTGCAGAAACTATAGTTCCTGTGTTTTCTATTTCCGCAGTTCCTGTTCCTGAAGATTTTCCGTATAATCCTAATGCTGACTCGCCGTTTAGCGTTATTATACCTGTATTTACCGCTTTACTGTTACTTGCTCCCGAAGTCATAGCATACATTCCCACAGCTTTTTCTCCTATTGTTATCTGTCCGGAATCATTTAATGCCTCTGCTCCGTTAGATACATATATTCCCGCTGCTTCTTTACCAATTGTTATCTGTCCCTGATTTGTTACCTCATATCCGCCAGCACTTGAAGCACCTGTGGCACTTACTCCTGTCATGGCATTTTCAGTAATAAGCTGTGATGACGTTCCCAGTGTTATTTTTGATTCAGTAAGTCCCAGTATAGAACCTGTAATTGTTCCCGTTCCCGGATTTCCTACTTCTATTTTATTATTTAATGTTAATATTCTGCTTTTGCCAATATTTCCCACAGTAAGTATTCCGCCATTTGTGACATTTACTTTTATATCCCCTGTATTAAATGACAAAGTGTCAGCACCGCTGTTATCTCCTATTGAATATATGGCTGCTGCATCTGTGGTATTATTCCCGTTAAATTCCACTGTTCCTATTGCTGCATTAAAATCTACATTTCCTTCAAGAGTATAAGCTACTGACTTTTCCTGAAGTTTCGTTACTCCCCCGCTTCCTGTTACCTTACTGTTTTCTGCATAGATTCCCACACCGTTCTTGCCTATTTCTATTATTCCGCCGTTATTTGTAAGTGTAGAATTTTTCAGTGTTATTCCTATACTTCTGTCAGTTACTGTATTATTCCCCATTATTATTTTTGACCCTGATCCCAAAATCAGATTTGAGTCACTTTGAGGAACAGCAGTATTATTCAGGTAAATTCCGTAGTTATTTTTTGAATCTGTTAATGTAATGATATTATTATGTGTTATGTCTATTTTTCTTGTTCCATAAGATGCCGGAGTTCCTGATACAAAATCATTAGCTCCATAGATTCCAACGGATTCAATTCCGCTTACATTTATAGTCCCGTTATTAACAGTTACTGTATCATTGGCTGAGAAAATTCCCAGTGAACCGTCACCGGCTATACCCGGATTCGCCACTTCTATAGTTCCTGTATTAGTTATATGACCATGATCAAGTGCTAAACCTGTTGATTTTTTACCGCTTAATGTAATTGTTCCGTTATTAGTTATTGAAACATCAGAAAGTTTTCCTGGATTTATCTGGGCTATTCCTATCTGTCCGTCAAGAGTTCCTGTTATACTATAGCCTGAAGCCAGTGTTACCTTTGATTGCGACATTTCTACACCATTATATGCATTACCTGTTCCTGTTAACGAAACATTTTCATCTATTGTCAGTTCGCCTTTATTTATAGACAGTGTATTATATCCGCTTCCCAATACTGTTACATTGGCTATTGAACTGCTCAGACTGCTTATGCTTGACAGATTTATGCTTCCTCCTGTAGGAGCGTTCCATCTGATTAAATTTGATCCCGGATTCATAGTTATGTTTAATTTATTAGCTGCTCCGGAACTTCCTACAAGTGATGATAATTCAGTTGCTATGTTCGAAGATGCTCCGCCTTCTATATAAAACGCCATCCCCCCGCTGTTTACAGTGGCATTCGCAGAGCCTGTCATATATAGTTTTCCTTTGCTTCCTGATATCACTGAAGGATAATTATAAAATAAGAGTCCTGCATTTCCTATAATGAAATTTCCGCCTGAAATATTTATTGTTGATTCATCTGCATAAAGTGCCACTGAACCATTTTCAGCACTTATTGTTCCATTGCTTATATTTGTAGAAGAACCTGATGTAGCATAAATTCCTACGCCTTTTTCAGATTTCATTGTTATGGCACCATTTGAAAGTGTATATGTACCTTCGTTATATACTCCTGTTGATTCTTTCCCTTCAAGCTGTATAGTTCCGCCTGACTGGCTTCCGTTTGAAGAAGCTTTTATGTACATTCCCGTTACTTTTTCATCAGGTGTTCCGGAGATTGTTTCATAAGACTTAATGCTTCCTCCTGTGAGAAATATACCGCTTCCTGCACCTGTTGCCGCCGAATACATCCCCACGGAACCTGTTCCTGCCAGAATATTACCGCTGTTTTCAGCTGTTGTTGCTGCTCCAGTGGCAAACATTCCCACAGATGAATTGCTTACAGTAAGCGTATTTGTACCTGCGGCATTATTTAACGCTCTTGCACCGTCTTTTACATAAATTCCTGTTGATCCGACGCCAGTTAGTTTTATATTACCGCTGTTTGTTATCTCTCTTGTTCCTGTTACAGAGCTGTCTTTTATTGATCCCGCACCTATTCCTACTACATTTTCCCCTGTAGACTGAAGGTCAGAACTTGTACCAAGTGTTATTACCCCGCCTTTCGTCCCAAGAATAGTGGCATTATCTATTGCTCCGAGGTTTATGGCTGAGTTATGTGTATAATCCTTTTTACCTACGCTTCCTAATACAAAACTCAGGGCTGATCCGCCGCCGTGTGTTGTATTGTCTATATTTGCAGTTGTTATATTAAATACTGAACCGTTTTCAAGACCAAAAATTGCTCCGCCGTTTTCATAAAGGACAAATTTACCTGTCCCTGCGTTGTATTTACTTGAACCGGCAAGGTATATTCCTACCCCGCTTCCATAAATATCCACTGTTCCGCCTGTCGTGCTGATTTCTGTCCCATTTTCCGCATAAATACCGGTTATATTAGCTCCAGCTTTTATTTTTCCTGCTGATATGTTTATTAATGCTTTATCTGCAAATATTCCCACTCCGCTTTTAGAGCCTGTCATATCTATATTGGAACTTCCGCTTAATGTTATTACAGCATCTGATTTAGCTGCATTATTATTTTTTACATAGATTCCTATTCCGTCAGAAACAGCTGTTCCGCCGTATTTTATAGTACCGTCATTAGTTATGTTAATTTTCTGGTCGCCATATGTTGCAGCTGATCCGCCGAAATTATTCGAACCATAGATTCCCACTGCGCTGTTTCCTGTACCTGCTGTATTTACATTAATTATTCCGCTGTTTTTAGTAAGTGATCCGTTAGCTGAGAATATTCCTGTAGATTTATTACCTGAAATTGTTATAATCCCTGTCGCACTATTTGTTATAGTGGCAAAATCTCCTGCTATACCTGTAGAATCATTACCTGTCATGCTGATCGTCCCGCCGTTAGTAAGCTTTATATTTCCTACAGCAGCACCGCTATAGCTTCTTTGTGCAATTCCTATCTGATTGGCACTGCTTCCTGTCAGTGATCCTCCTGCTGTTACTTCTACACTTGATGAGACAAAATCTACTTTATCATAATATTTCCCTGCATAAGTGTCCAGATTTACAGCATTGTTTATATCTACATTAGCTTTATTTATCAAAAAGTTATTATACCCTGTTCCTGTAACTGTTGTATTAGTTATTGAACTTACAGAAAGCAGCGTAGGCATTGCCGATGACTGAATCGTGGTAGAAGGTGAATCCCATCCTACAAGACTTGATCCCGAAGCCATATTTAACGCCAGATTACCAGAACTTACAAGATTCCCAAGTGAAGCCACAGTTCCTCCCGAAAGATAAAATGCAGTTCCTCCTGAATTTATATTAGCTGTTGATGTTCCGGTTACGCTTAAATTACCTGTTCCTCCTCTGTAAAAAAGAAGTCCTCCGTTATTTACAGTTGTGGCAAAACCGCTTCCCAGACCCACAGTTGCATTATTAGCATATATTCCCGCAGAACCGTTGCTTACCGTAAGAGTTCCCGCTGTAAGACTGGTAGCTGTTCCTGTGGCATATACCCCGATACCTGAGTTATTAGCAGTGATACTTCCCCCTGTCATATTAAAAGTTCCGTCATTATATACACCTGTTGATGTATTTCCAGTAACTGTTATTGCTCCGGAGTTTGTACCGCTTGATGAAGACAGTATTGCCAATCCTTGTGAACTTCCTTCTTTCACATTAATTGTCCCTTTATTTTCAAGACTTCCGCTTCCTGAGGACAGCATACCTACTGATGTTTTAGCTCCTGTATCAAGGGTTATCGTTCTTCCTGAATTATTTATAACTGATGTTCCTGCTCCGTTTGCCTGCAGCACTATATTATTTCCAAGTCCGTTATTTATTGTAATGTCCCTGTCCAGTGTAATATTCCCGTTATCAGTTCTTAAAAGCACACTTTTAGAGGCATTAGCTCCAAAATTCAAATTCTGTATATGACTTGCAGTAAAGACCATATTTCCAGTCTGTGCATAGTCAGTTCTTCTTAATATACCTATATTTTCAGTGCCGTTAACTGATATATTCAAATTAGAAATATTTCCTATTAAATTAGCACCCATCTGCTTTGATAAAGACAGTCCTACGTTATTTGTCCCCTGAACTACTATTCCGCCTTTTCCCTGATTTGTTCCGTCTATATATGCATATTGGTAATATGTAGGATCAGTACTGAATACATTTGCTACTCTTATACCATAATTTTCAGTGCCGTCTACTAATATATATCCCGGTCTTACAGTTACTCTCGGATTGGCAGAGCCTATACTTGCGTTATTAAGATATTGACCAAAGTCAATTCCTATACTACGTTTACTTTTTATATGAATAGTTCCTTTATTTAATGTATATGACATCAGTGGAGATTGTGTTCCCTCTGAATCAACCATTATGGCAATCATATTCTGTCCGTTATTCAAAGTTATTGTCCCGCTGTTTAGCAAAGTCGAATATCCCGTTAACATTGCAGCACTGCTTCCGCCTCCGTTTCCGTAGAGCAGTTGATGTTCAAATCCTAAAGTCATGTAATTGGCAGTAGGACTGGTATGGTTCATTGTCAGATTCCCTTTGAATTCAACGGTTTTTCCTGCAGGATCTATTACCTGATACGGGTTATAGCTTAAAAACATTGTTGTCGAATTAGTTGAGCCTGTATTTGTGTATGTCCAGTCACCTTCGACAGTATAGTTATAGTTATCAACATAGTTAAATACCGTAATAGGACTTCCGCTGGAAGCATAAGAAGCCGCACTTGTCTGCCATGAATTCCAAGGAGCACTTGGATATGCAGTGTTAGCGTATTCTATTCTTCCTGTCCATGTTCCCCCAGAAGATCCTCCGGCAGTTATTGTTACTCCGCCTGCATCAAGTGTACGAGCGCTTACATTATGTACCATCTGATTTGAAGTAGGAGTAAACGACGGACTGTAACTCTGCCCGAATCCTGTTGGAGTGAATGTCAGAGTCGCAGGTGTAAACGTCGAAGGTGTTAAAACAGACGGTGTCACAGGATTAAAAGCTACAGCAGTAACTGTAGGTGCTGTAGGTACAGCAGGTGCGGCAGGTGCCATTATTTCTCCTACTACAGGTTCCTGTACAGTAGGTGCCGTGGGAACTGTTACCTCAAAAGGAGTAATAACAGGTGTCGATATTGCTCCCGGCGAACTTGCTGTTATTGATCCTATGCTGATAGGATTTACTGTAGGTATTGAAATTGACGGAGTAGTTATTCCTCCGTATGTTCCTACAGATATTTCAGGAAGATCTTTTACATCCGGCGGTGTTACATTCATTGTAAGAGGTGTCACTTCTGCCACTTCCACATTTCCCACACTAAGATTAATAGCTTCCTTTTTCATATCTCTGAGTGTAATATTTACACCCATTCTTATCTCCTTACCTTCCTGAGGCGGCTGATAAGGTTTCCCCATTAATCCCGAAGTTCTTCCTGTTGCCACATAAACTCCGTTTTCATCATAGTATCCGTTTGTACCATGTTCCGGATTAGAATGATACATTGCACTTTCACTTGTATTATCCACATCTTTATTATATTCTTCATAATAACCGCTGAAAAATATCTGCCATTCCAGATATTCAGGTTTTACAATGTAGTCTCCCTGTAAATAGAGATCTTTTAATTCTTTATTCTTTTTCTTTAAAATGTTTTCGATAAGTTTATAATTGTCTTTATTGGTTTTTCCAGTTTGTATATTTTTGATTACCTTATTATAAAGTCTGTCATTTTTGGTAGTTGTCAGACTCTGGCCTGTATTGGCATAAGCTGTTATCATTGTGTTAATTGCTAAAAAAGACATTAATAATCTTTTATTTCTTTTCGGTTTTTTCATATTTTCCTCCTTAGTTGCACCTCTCAAATAGCCTTCCCCTGTTTATAAAAAATATCCTTTCTTTTTTTATCTTATAAATTATCTTTATAATCTGCTATTTTAAGAAAATTACGCCTTACCTTACTAAGGATTAATTTAACTTTTTTAAAAATAAAATTATTTATTTATATTTAATTGGTTAATTAAAAAAATAATTTTATATAATTAGTAGTTTTGTTTGCTAATAATGGTAGTTTTGTCAAAATAAAAGTACACCTCCTAATTCTAAAAAAAGTTTCGTTATTTTTTTAAAAAACAATAACCAAAAGATTTAATTATAATAAATATAAATAAAAAACAAAACACCATTGTATTATATTTTACTTCATGAATATGGTTTTGTCAATTCATTTTTCAAATTAAATACTAATGTAATTCTACCAAAACACAAAGTATTCTTAGTTTAAAAAAAGACTGTATCATAATTTTTCTTATTGATACAGTCATAAATTTTTTAATTTATTAAAAATATTACTTTATTATTTCTTCTGCCATTTCTAATATTTTCTCTTTACTTAATCCGTATTTTTCCTTAACTTCAGCAGTCTTTCCTGATTCTGTAAATGTATCATTCACCCCTACATATCTGAGTACTGCCTTATGTTCCGCAGCAGCGAGTACCTCTGCAATGACAGATCCCAAACCGCCGTATATCGTATGATTTTCTACTGTTATTATTCCTTTTACAGCTCTTCCTGTTTTTAATATCAGTTCCTTATCTACAGGTTTTAGACTTCTTATATTTATTAATTTGCACTTATATCCTTTTTCCCTCAAAAGTTCAAACCCCTCAAATGCCTGTTTTCCTGCTGTTCCTTCAAATATCACTGCTATATCGTCGCCTTCATCATATATTACCTGAGCCTTACCAAGTTCAAAACCGGTTTTTTCATTATTATACAAAGGCACTACATCCCTTGCAGTTCTTATATACACAGGCCCGTTTATTTCAAGTGCTTTTTTTATCATATCTTTCAGTTCATAAGTATCAGCCGGAATTAATACAGTAAGATTAGGCAGAACCCTTGAGAGGGCTATATCCTCCAATGCATGGTGTGTTGCACCGTCAGGCCCGTTATCCATACCGGGATGTGAGCCTATTATTTTTATATTTGCTTTGGAATAACACGCCTGTCTTAACTGTGTCCACACAGTACCTGTGACAAATATGGAAAAATCCACAAAAAACGGAATTAATCCTTCAAAAGCAAGTCCTGTTGTTACTCCCATTGAATTCTGTTCAGCTATTCCCATCTCAAAAAATCTTTCTGGAAATCTTTCTGCAAATTTATGTGTTGTAACAGAAGATGATAAGTCACTGTCTATCACTACTATTTTTTCATTTTGTTCTGCATATTCTATAAGTGTTTCACCTATAAAATCTCTTGGGGATACCAGTTTATAATTACTCATTATTATTACCTCCTGCTTCTATTTCCTCTATACCTGTTTTATATTCTTCATCGCTGAGTCCTCCGCTGTGCCATTTTGGATTATTTTCCATAAAGCTTACGCCTTTTCCTTTTACTGTATCAGCGATTATAAACACAGGTTTCCCCTTGACTCCCTTAGCCTTTTCTATTGCGTCAGTGATTTCCTCCATACTGTGTCCGTTGATTTCCATCAACTCCCAGTTAAAGGCTTTTATTTTATCATTTATAGGTTCCAGATTCATTACTTTATTTACATCATCTTTTGAAGAAAGTCTGTTATAGTCGAGTATTGCCACAAGATTATCCAGTTTATAATGCGGTGCTGACATTAATGCTTCCCATACTTGTCCTTCGTGAAGCTCTCCGTCTCCAAGTATCACATAGACCTTATTTTGATCCTTTTTCAGCTTTTTACCGAGTGCCATTCCCACACCGATAGAAAGTCCCTGACCGAGAAGTCCTGTATTAGCATCTATTTCAGGAATTTTATTTTTATCGGGGTGCCCTTGTAATCTTGAGTTTACTTTTCTAAAAGTATTGAATTCACTGTCTTCTATGAATCCAAGTTCATTCAGCACTGCATATAAAGCTGGAGTGGCGTGTCCTTTTGATAATACGACCCTGCTTCTTTCGGCTGAGTTAAAATCTATTTCATTGGCGTAAATTGCAGTAAGAATATCAATTACCGAGAGCGAACCTCCGGGATGTCCTGCATTAGCTCTGTATACCATTTCTAATATTTTTTTTCTGTTTTTTTTGGCTTCCTCTTTTAGTGTGTTAATTTTAGTTTTCATTTTATTCCTCCCACTATACTTTCAAATAACTAATAACTATCAATGTCAAAACACTTGTACCTGTCCCTGCAAGTACTACAATTATAAAAACTCAGTAACATAAGACTCCGATATTCTCTCCATCCTCCATAAATCAGCTAAATCTCACCGCCCAAACATCTTACCAAGATAATATATTACCAGACCTAAAGCCACAAAGTCTGTTTCCGGAAAAGTAGTTCCTGAAAGACCGATTACCTCCATAACAGGATATAACAGAGCAGGTCCTATTGCTATAAGTATTCCTGTTACAAAACCACCTGCTATGGCTCCTTTCCATCCTCCTGTTGCATTACCAAAAACACCTGCTGTGGCGCCTATAAAGAAATACGGTATTGCCACGGGAATTATTACCGTCATATGAAGCGCCGCGAGTATAAACATACATATAAGCCCGCCTGCATATGCAGATATAAATCCTACCACAGTAGCAGTAGGCGCATATGGAAATACTACCGGACAATCCAGAGCCGGTTTTGCATTTGGTATGAGTTTTTCCGATATCCCCACAAATGCAGGAACTATTTCACCCAAAAACATTCTTACTCCTGTTATAATAATGTATAGAGCCGCAGTAAATGTTAATGATTGAAATAACGGAAATACAAGCCAGCTTACTCCTCCTGAAAGCTGTTCTACTTTTGCCTTACCAGCCATAAATGCTGCTATATAGAAAAATATAATTATCGAAATACTTACAGACACTATATAATCTTTAAATATAGAAAGCCATCCCGGAAGTTTCAGCTTTTCTGTACTTTCCTCAGGTTTCCCTACTTTTGAACCAAGCCATCCCGAAAGCGCGTACGCTATAGTAACATAATGCCCCATTGCAATCTCATCGTTTCCTGTTACTTTTCTCATCCACGGCTGTGCCAATGCCGGATAAAGTGCCGCTGCAAACCCCAGTATTATTCCTCCCGCTATTATTACAGTAACATTGCCGAAATTAAGAGCTTTCAGAACTACTGTTAATAATGCCGCAAGATACAGGTTATGCTGCCCTGTAAGAAATATATACTTAAATTTTGTAAATCTGGCTACAAGCAGATTACATATAAATCCCACTACCATTACAAGAGAGACCACTGATGCAAACTTCGTCTGTGCAAGTGCCGTTATTGCTTCTGCCAGAGGCAGAACTCCTTTCAGACCGAAACCATCACTGAACAATGTCTGAAAACTTGCAAGAGAGGCCACAGCCATACCGGCTCCACCGCCGAAAATAAGAAATCCCACTATTGTTTTTAATGTCCCCGATATAATTTTTTCAGGTCTCTTTTTTTGCAGGATAAGTCCTAATAAAGCCATCAAACCTACCAGAATCGGAGCTGATCCCAAAAAATCAAAAACAAATATTTTCAAAATCTCCATTTTATACCTCCTTGGTTTCTTTTAGATAATTTTCCAGTTTTTCCTTTATCTCCCCTTTATTCATAAGATCTTCTATTCCAATGGTATATTTTGCATCTTCTTTTACCTGATCTACCAGATCATTCATGGTTACTACGAAGTCTACATCATAGTTGCTTAATGCACTTAATACATCATGTTCCATTTCAATAGGAAACTTATTTTCGCCTATTACCTGTTCAAGTTTTATTCTGAGCATCATACTGCTTCCCATACCTGTTCTGCATACTACAAGACCTCTTTTCATACTTCTCACCTCTTATATTTTTTTATTTTTCAAATAATCATAAATTTTTTCTCCATCCTTTTCGCTGTCCAAAAGTCTGAAAAACTCTTTATCTTCCAGAAGTTCCGATAATTCTTTCAGTATTTCTATGTGTTCGTTACTGCTTTTTATTGCAAGGCAAAATATATATTTTACCGGATCATTATCTACATTTCCGAATTCCACGGGATTCTTTAATGTAATAAGACCGAAACCTGTTTCTAATATTCCCTCTTCTGCTTTTGCATGGGGAAGGGCTACATTTTTAGTTACCACAAAATACGCTCCCATATCTTTTACTGCTTTCTTCATAGCTTCTATATAACTCTGGGTTATTATACCGGCTTCCAGCAGCTCTCTGCCGCCTTTTTCAATTGCTTCTTCCCAGTTTTCCGCTTTTACGTTTAGTTTTATCCACTCTTTTTTTATGTAATCGGTCAGCATTTCTCACCTCCTGAACCTTTTATATTTATCTAAAATCTCTGTAATTTCCTCTTTTGAGTTTGTTTCTGCCATTTTTTTCCTGAAAGAAAATTCTTCTTCAAGTCTGAGAATATCTTCCAGACTCTGTACATGATCTTTTTTATCCACCGCTGACAGACAGAATAACAAATTTACTTTTTTACTGCCGGGAAATACTACCGGATGCTTTAAATACAAAAGACTTATCCCTGATTTATACACATTATTCATATTTTCTGCATGAGGAATTGCCAGACCTTCACTGACTACCATATATGACCCGAAATTATTTATGAGTTCTATTATACTTTTAGAATAACTTTCATTTACATACTTCCCTTGCACCAACGGCCTAAATCCTTCTTCCACTGCATCTTCCCATTTTTCCAGTTCTTCTTTTTCAAAGATTATATTTTCCTCTTTCAAAAAATAAAACAAATCCTTTTTCCCGATTTCATCTCCTCTTATACTTACACTGAAAATACTCTGGAGTTTTTCCCTGAATTCTTCTTTATTTTTTATATCCGCACTTTTTTTCAGCTGTTTTACTATTTCTGAAATATCATATGTATTCTGTTTTCTGGAAAAACCATGTTCATTTAATATTGCAGTATCTTTTTCAGTGAGAAATGGAGAAACCTTGATTACGGGAACATTAATATTTTCTTTTACATTTATATTCAAATCTGCAGTTGTAATAACAGCATCTATATTTCTGTAAGATTTATCAATTTCCAGATAGGATATTATCTTTATTTCATTTAATTCATAGGCCCTTTGAAGTTTATATGCCAGTATATTTGTCGTACCGAACCCTCCTATACATACCAGCAGCACATTTTTTATTTCTCCCTTATTATTTCTGTTTCTTTCCAATGCTGCCTGAAAGTGAATAAGGAAAAGCAGAAGTTCATTTTCGGGAAACTCTGTATTTATGAGGTTTTCCAAAGCTTTTAGTTCTTCTTTTATCACGGTAAAAAGCCTTGGATAAATTTCCCTTGCCTCTTCGTAATATACTTCCATACTTTTTAGATTTATATTATTACGTATTCTGTAAACAGCAGGTTTTATATGATTCATCAGACCTTCAAGAAGCCAGACATCGTCTTCGAGATTTATTTTTAATTTTTTCCCTACATTCTTTATTATTTCTTTTATAAACATGTTTATTTTTATCCACACATCAAATATTGACGTATTATATGAATATGAAAATAATCCTGTTAAAAAATCTGCTATCTGTAATTTTTCATTTTCTGTAAACAATATTTCAAATTTTTTCTCCAGCAATACTATTTCCTTGTTTATTTTTTGATACTCCTGTGTAGTTTTCAAAAAATTAGCATTTTCATTTTTCAAAATAAGGTTGTTGGTTTTTATTCTCTGAATTGTAATAATAAGATACATGTAAAATGTTTTATAAAGTTTATTTGTTTTCAAATTATGCTCGGAAATGTTTTTCAAAAACTTTTCTATGAGAAGCTGTTCCTCTTTGGTAAACATCTTTTTCAAACCGGTAATCACTATATTGTCTCCGATCCCGTTCAGATATTCATCTATATATTTGTCCAGCGTATCAATAAGCAGTTTTCTTTTCTCAAACTCATCATTTACCGGAAAACAAAGAGAATTGGCGACCAGCTCTATCCCGGTCTTTTTCATTTTCTTTTCCAGCAAAGCCAAATCCTTTTTTATAGTCGTCCTGCTTACATCCAGTTCTTCGGTGAGTCTTTTCAGATTTACCTTTCCATCAAACAGCAGTTTTATAAATATATAATCTTCTCTCTCCTGTTTTGATACTTTCTCCACTTCCTTCAGATCTTCAATCATTTCCAGCATTTTTGAAGTATTATTCATATGCAGCCTGCCTCTTTTATTTATAATATATGAAGCAGTTTTCTCAGCAGATATAATAAAATTAATATTATCAATTTCATATCTTACTATTCTTTCAGACAACAACAGATTTTCACCAATATCTCTGATCGTGGTTTCTTCCTTTCTGGAAATATATTCCAGAATTTTTATTGTTCTAGAACTGATAATCATATTTAATCCTCATTTCAACTATAGTCACTTATAATATACCCTGAATAGGTAAAAAGGAAAGATTCACATATTTGTATTATAAAGTTACAAAAAGTTTTAAAAAAATTTCTCTGCTTGAAACATAAAAATTAATGCTCTCTATTCTATGATTTTTTCTGTAATCCCTGGTATGTGACAAAATTATTATCTGATAAAGCTTTTATTAGTGTTTTAAAAATAATCCTTATATTATTAATATCATTTTCAGACAGACGAAAGCGGGACTGATCTGTGAATATTACCGAAATAAATATTTTATCAAAATAAAATGGAACCTCAGAAAAAGTCATATTATATAGATAATCATACTTATTTCTTTGTTTCCATTTTCATTTGTACATAATTGCCTTATTTTTACTTTATGAATTTAAAATTTACAATATCTTTAGAAAACTGCTTTCAAAGCTAATCCTGCTCTGTAATCTTTATTTTCTTTTCCGTCTGTTGTATATTCTCCTGTGATAAATATACCGTATCTGTCTTCTACTTCTATTCCTACAGATGCCTTACCCCGGAATGCACCTTTTTCATCCCCCGGCTTTGAAAGCTCGTGATAATTATTTTCTACTGCTGTCAGCCTTGCATATTCCTTCTCGTTTATATCAGCCAGTTCATATTCATACGCTAAATCCAAAGCACTTTTTACTCTCCATTCAGAATCTTTTTTTATGGGCATACCAGCTTCTAACTCTATTCCCGCTCTTGGTTTTATACTTAACGCGTCATTTCCCTTTACCTCAAGCTTTTCCAAACCATCCTCATTAAAATCCGGTCTGGTTATATACACTGCTTTTACTGCCCCGTATGGTACTATACTTACATTTTTACCAATTGATAATTTCTTGCCAAGTATATTATCACTTGACATACTGTATACTTCATATCTGCTTTCCATATTTGATCTTCCATATTTTTCAGGCCATATAATATTTCTGTCCATATCATGAAAACTAACTCTTCCTGTAAGGTTATTTTTTATCACCCAGTTATCAGCAGTATATTTATTATATAGTCCCAGCTGTACAGAATTTACAGTCTCTTTACTTTTATTTCCGTCGTCCATGTCAAAATTTGTATTCACATATCCAAAAGAATAGCCGAATGTATGCCTGTAAGTTCTTTCTACTTCTCTTAGTGCGGTGATTCCTGTCATTCTATAATCATACGGTACTACACCGTCTGTATTATCTTTTGTCTTCCCTTTTCCGCCGATTATATTAATTTTTATATTTTCTTTTGTATTATTCGGTGAATTTTGCAGAAAACTAATTGAGCTGTCAAGAGCTGACTCTATACTCATTTCCCTTTGATTAATATTGGCATATACATTTCCTGCAAGACTTGCCATTACTCTTCTCAAATCTTTTTCAGAAGTCAGCCAGTTTGTTTTATTATATATTTTTAGAGCATCTCCTGTTGAACCTTTGTAATTTTTGTCTAAATTATCTGCAAAGTTTTCATACCATAAACCTTGCGAAAAACTGCCGAATGTTTTTTTGGTAGCCACAAGATCAATTGATCTGCCGTCCTCTTCGTTATATGTAGGTGTTATTGACCATAAAAGAGACTGGCTTGTTATATAGAAATTTTTCTTATTATTCCCGGAACCTGTAAATACCTTCATAAGCTGTATTGTTTCAGCTGAAGTTCCTTCTGCAAAATCCGGAGTTACTTCAACAGCTGCATTTTCACGGATTGTTCCACCGCTTACTTTCACGGCATCATATATAAAGTCTGTATTATCTCCCTTTATTATACTTGTTGACGGATTCAGCAGATCTGGTTTTATAATCAGATTTATATTATCCAACTGAAAATTTTCATTAACTATTATTATACCGGAATTTATTATTGTCGGCTTAGCATAAGATGGTATTATAGTATCAGGGAGTTTGTCAATATAACCGTCTATACTTGTTGCCGATGTTGAAGATCCGGATTTTTCCGATATGGCCTTACTCACATCGTCAGAAAGAATAAGTCCCGTAATTGTCCCGTTATTTTCTAATACTGAGTTTCCTCTCAGAACTACTCCTGCTATGCTTCCTTCTTTTGTATTTATTACAGAATTATTAATTACTCTTGAATTACCATCGGCCATTATACCAACGCTTTTTTCACCGCTTACTTCTATCAGTCCGTTATTTATAAGTGTAGTTCCTTTGCTTATAGAAGCTCCTATTACATTTTTACCTGATAAAATTATACTCCCGTTGTTTATAACGCTGTATTTTCCGCTTCCTTCCACGATTAAGCCCATTGCATCATCACTTGAAGATAGTATTTTCCCGTTTACATCATTTATAATATCTCCTATTTGACCGTATGAATAAAAACCTATTCCATTCTCACCTACCTTTATTTCCCCGTTGTTATATATTTTAGATTCCTCGCCGTATATTCCTATTGCATATCTATGACTCGGATCAGATGCATCAGAAATTTTTGCAGGATTCAGATATGTATCTCCTAAATGTATATTCGCAGTATTTATTATTTCCGAATTTTTCCCGTATATTCCTATTCCGTAATCATTTCCTGATCCGTTTATATTTCCGTTATTTGATATTTTCCCGTCTTTTCCATACATGTATATTATGCCGTTTCCAGCTGAAGATAATATTCCGGCATTTTCAGCCTCTCCTCCATTCGTATAAAAACCTACTCCCTCTTCCTTAAAAGTTAAATTTCCATAATTCAGTATTTTTGATCCCGCCCCTTTGGAATAACCGATTATACCATCATCACCCACTGTTATATCTGAGGAATAATTAGTAAATACTCCTTTGTTAGCTGTATAAAAAGCTACACTTCTTTCTATTACCTCATTTCCTGAAATTATTTTTTTTATTCCGTTTCCAACTGCTACAGATGATCCGGTCTCTGCTGTCCCTGTTCCTTCCGATATATAAATTCCAACTGCTGCATCGCCAAGAGCAATTTCCGAATTATGTATGACATTTCCTCCGGCAGAATATATTCCGACTGTATAATTACCACCTGATATATTCCCTGTTGAAGTAATAATGTTTACATTCTTTGTTCCGTATATTCCTGTAATCATATCGCTTATATCGGATACAGAGTCCATTTTTATATTACTTTCGTTTATTATATTCAAAGTACCGGACACTTTATTATTTTCATCAATTGTACTCCCATAAATTCCTAATGAATCCGCCCCTGATATATTTATATCTGCTTTATTTGTTAATGTGTAAGTTTCTCCGTCATTTATCTTTACGAGAATCCCTTTGCTGCTGTTACTTTCTTTGAGTGTACCGGAATTTATTACTGTTGTATTTTCAATATTTGAATTCACACCTATTATACCGGTAGAGTTCGTACCCTCTATATTTATGACACCGCCAAGATTATTCAGTATTCCATTTTTCACATATACCCCTTCTGAATCATTACCTAAAGCCAAAGTTCCAAGTGACTCTGCATTTGCATTTGCACCGAAAAGATAAATACCTGAACCTGAATCTGCAACCGTGAATTTTTTTCCTCCAAAATCTATTTTACTCTGATCAAGGTATATTCCTATTTTATTTCCAAGTGTTGTTCCGTCAGCTGTATAAAATATATTTGAATTATTTTCTCCATAAATCAATGTACCTTTTTCTGTAGAAAATGTACCGCCGGATATTACCATACTGCTATTATTTCCGTAAAATCCTATACCGCCTTCACCCACTGAAATATTACCGCCTAAATTAGTTATATAAGAATTTTTTCCTCCATAAATTGCGATAATTTTATTTGATTGCGAATTATCCACCATTATATTCCCTGAATTTTCTATTATAGAATTATCAGTAAATATCCCATAACCATTATCAGACAAATTTATACTTCCTGTATTCTGAATTTTTGAAACAGGTATATCAGATATTTTTTCAGAGGACATCTTCCCATAAATACCAACTGCATTTGCTCTAAGTGAATTTATGGTTCCTTCATTTATTATACTTCCTCCAAGTTCAACAGAATCCAGATATATCCCTATTCCTGCATCAGGCATTTCTATTATTCCGTCTTTATCGTTTATCACACTTGTGAGATCTTCTGTATTACTCTCAGCAAGTATTCCTATACCGGCGCTTTTATCACTGTTACTCCCTACTATAATCTTCCCTCTGCTTATTGTTCTTGCACCTGCAAGTGACTGTATTCCCACACTTCCTAAAGAATTTGACATATCGATTGTGTATCCTTTATTCAAAAGAACTTCCTCAGAAGCAGAAACATTATTATATCTATTTTGTGCCGCTACTCCGTATGTAGATATTATATTGTCCGCAGTATATATATTTCCGCTTATTTCAAGCCGTCCGTCTTTTGCTCTGTGTCCGTAATATCTCTCCAAAGGATTCAAAGTGATATTTCTTCTTATTGTTTCATCTTTTTCTGTATAAACTATACGGTCTACTTTTGGGGCAAGCCCTAATTTATCGAGCTGTTCCGGCGTTATCTCCTCACCGTTTACTGTTATTTTGGAATTATTTCCTTTCATTAAAAATGCTATTCCTGAATCCATTGAAAGAGTCTTTTCATTTAATTCATCAGAAGTGAAATTCAACACTGAATTTTCCAAATAAAATCCGGTAGATGAGATATTATTAGTTCCTGTAAAAATCACTGAACTATTGGGGTCTCTTCTTAATGTACTATCTTTACTGTAAATTCCCAGTGAATTTTCTCCTAATTTTACATCCCCGTTATATTCCACATTTCCTGTACCGGAATCAAAATATACACCCACTGATTCTTTTCCAGATGTAACATTAGTACTCACAGCTCTGGAAAAAACAGTATTTTTCACATATATACCTACACTTTGTTTTCCTGAAGACGATGAATTTCCTACTGTTATATTTTCAGGCATACTTCCTGTAACATTAGTGTTATCAAGATATAATCCGAGACTTTCATTACCGAGAACTATATTGCTTGTTCCGCTCCCGAAATCTACTGTTTTATTTAAAGTATCTCCTTTTATATAAACTCCGTAAGATTCATTTCCTGAACTTATACTTATATTTCCTGTATTTTTAAATCCACCTTTTCCTACGTATATACCTGTCAGTTTATTTAGTCCCTTTACTTCAAGACCGTTTATTTCTACGTCTATTATGTTTCCTGTAGTGTAAATACCTATCATATTATCTGCATTGCCTGTAAGTGTTATTTTCCCTGTTTTTAATGTACCTGTTCCCAGACTGTTATTCTGATATACCCCTGTAGTTCCCGCTGTTATATTTCCTGATGCAATGTTTGTTATATTATCTGCATATATTCCCAGACTTGATTTTTGGTTTACAATAAGATCATTTACACCTGTATTTATTGATCCGCTTGTTCCTTTTTTCCCTATTGCGTATATACCAAATCCACTGCCGTTTTCTAGACTGCTTCCTATCTTTATTGTCCCGCTGTTGATATTTACACTTCCTGCTAAGGATGTTGCGTAGATTCCCCCTGAAAGTTGTGTTTCTGTTGAATTTCCTGTAGTTATAGTATTTATTTTCAATGTCATGTCTGACATTAATCCTGTTAAATAAGTTCCAATTCCTCCATTACCCACATCAATTGTAAGATAATCTGATTTTTTCCCAGTTATCCCGTCTGTATAAATAAGATTTTCTCCATATATCCCTATGTTATTATCACTTAAAAGATTTATTTTCACCCCGTTTTTAATTATCAATTCTGTGTTATCCGCTACTACACCCAAACTCTTTTTTATATTTTTTCCGCTGATTTCCAGATCACTTAATTCTATTACACTGCTTTTCCCATAAATTCCCACTGTATTCTCGCCGCCGAGATTTATTTTTTTTGAAATAACTGCATCTACATTTTCAAGTGTAAATCCTGAACCTTGATTGTTTTGATCTCCTGCTACACTAATTTCACCTGTATTTGTAAGCTCTATTCTGCCAGCAGTATCTCGGCCTTTTGCTATTATTGCACTTCCGCCTGTTCCAAGTGTTATAGTTCCGCTATTAACTACATTCCCTATTAATACGTTATTTATTTTATCTGCTTCTGCGTAAATTCCAATTGCTTTTTGCGAATAATTCAGTCCGTCGGATGTTGCCTTATCTGTTATAATTCCGCTGTTTGTGATATCGCTCCCCTTGCCGTAAATCCCTATATAATTATACTGTCCAATTGCGGGTATCCCGCTTTCAGTCAGTACATTTGAAGCCAGTCCGGCTATTGTTCCGTTTTGCGCAGTAAGCCCTAAAAATATTCCTCCTTTATTTTCCAATGTAGAGTATAATCCGTTTATTCCAATAGTATATTGATTTGAAGTATTCCCTGTCGAATAGATAAAGATTTTTCCGTCTCTTTCATTTACAGCTTTCATTAAGTTTAAATCAGGCGCAAAACTATTAATATTTGCAACATCTGCTGCTAAACCGGCAGAGTTACGTCCGCCTAAAAAAATTACCCCGTCTTGTGTTGTATAATTATATGTTTTTTGATTGATTGTTATATCAAATGATCTTGATTTATTCTCTATTATGTTATCTAAATCATCATCTTTGTCAAGAATAGTGTCATCAGCTACCATATTCTCGCTTGCATTGACTATTGTGTTATTTCCTGAAACAGTCTCACCTTTTCCCAGTTTCCCCTTACTTATATCCTTTGTAATGGTGTCATCTATTAATCCATTGTCATTATAATCACTTCCAAAAGCATTACCGTCTCCGTTTTTTATAATAACAGTTTTATTTGAATTCCGGCTATTATCATGTTTTTTCGTGTCATTAAGACCTGAAACAGCTTTTACATCCTTTACTGAAGTACTGACAATTATTATTCCGTCATTTACACCTCTTGCTTCACTTATAGGATTAGCTGCAGCTGAATTATAAAGCCAGTTTCTTTTATCCATCCCTATTGTTTCAGAAGAATTTATTTCCAGTACCCCTTTATTCCACACTTCTCCTGTTCCCATATGACGTAAAAGAATATTATTTCCGCTTTCTGACCTTATTATCCCTTCTGAATCATTGAGCATAAATGAATTATCATTACCTGTATTTACCGAATTATCTGCAAATGCTGCTACCCCTACATTTCCTTCTTTGTGTGTGTCATCTCTGCCAGTTATATTTATTATTACCTGTCCTTTATTTATAAGTAAATTTATATGTTCTTCCATTATAGAAGTTCCGTGAGTATCGGGAAGGGAATCCACCTGATTCATTAATATACCGTAATTACCCCATCCATTGACATTCATTATTCCGTTTTTACCATTTACCAGATAACGTTGCTTTGCTCCCATATTGCCGTCATCCCCGTTTGAAAGATAAGCCATTCCTACTCCTCCGGGTATACCTGCCTGTCCGCCTGCTGAATCAGCATTAATAGTCATAATTCCGCTGTTATATACAGATGTGCTGAAAATATTATTAGGGTAACCTGTAGAATCTACAGTATCTCCAAAAATAAAGATATCTGCCGAACCAGTTCCTATACTTAATTTCCCATAATTTGCCAATATTGCTGAATCCGCTTCATTCTCTGCAAAAAATCTGCCTCCTGCATTTACAGCTGTATTAGAAATAGTAAAATCGCTTCCCTGTGAGAAATATAATTCATGTCTATTTTTGGCATTTACTATAAAATATCTGTCTATTGCTTCCGAACTTCCTGTATGCCTTATTGAAGTCGCAGTTCCTCTGGGTCCTAAAGTAGTATACACATATCTGTTCCCACCCAGCCTTTTTGGTGCTCCTCCATTATGTCCGGCATTAAAATTAAAATTTATCTCTGGTGAATTCATACTGACAGTAGGATTTACTGAAATGTTGACTGTTGGTGTTTGAGGAGTGGGTGCTGCTATTCCTTTGAAATCTGTCATCAAAATTTTCTCGGCCTTTGTATTTGGCAGATTTATGACTATTGGATTTATTACTTTTTCTGTTATCTTTATTTCCGGATTCAAAGTAAAATCCAAAATCTCTTTTACAGGAACCGTGGCACCTGGCCTTACTTTGCTTGGTAAATCTTTAGGTTTATATGGTTTAATTGAAAAATCATTAATAGTTTTAGTTCCCGGAACAGAATGAAAAACGGCATTTTCCAATGTGTTATCTTTATTTTTCTTTTCTGCGTAAAATTCTGTAAAAAATACCTGCCATTCCAGATATTCTGGTTTTACTATATACTCTCCCTGTAAGTACAGGTCTTTTAGTTCTTTATTTTTTTTATTTAGTAATTCTTCTATTAATTGATAGTTTTTTTGATTTGATTTTTTGAATTTAAGATTTTTGGTCATACTGTTATAGATATTTTCATATTTTCCGTTTTTGGGAATTTTCTTTTCTGCTATATTTTCGTGAGATACTAAAATTGAATTAAGTGATAAGAACAGTACCAACATTTTTTTATTTCTTTTCAATTTTTCTCCTTATTTTTATAATAAAACTTTTTTAATTTTTTCTCCTTTCTTTATTCATCAAAACACAACTATATACAAATATAAATCTGAAATTTTATATTGTGCCAAATGTCACTTTTGTCTTAATATTACTAGAATTTAAGATATCTGTCAATTCTTTTAGAAAAATTTATCCTCTAATATATATAAGATAATTTTAATATAATATATTTAAAATTATTTCTATCAGAAAAAATAAATATTTCTATTTTAGCAGTTTATTTTTTTAATAATTTCTTCAATGTTCTACATCAGATGGAATTCCGGCATAAAATTTTTTTTATGAATATTTTTTTTCTTATTTACAACAATTATTTATTTTTCACATTCCGAAAATTAACTATCCAAAAATTTATTTTTTATTTTTATATGTAACAAAAAAATTTGCTGCTCTTTTTCTGTTCTTCTGTTTCTTTCCGCTTCTCATAGTGCAAAAATATATAATTCAATAATTCACAGCTATTCCAAATACAATCTATCTGCTGAACTGTATTTTGACATTGCAGAAATCGGTTTTATTTATTAATTTCTACTGATACTTTATCAGGAGACCGGCTTGAACTCAAAAAAAGAGAGCTTCCTGTCTGTTCATACATTTAGCTCTCAATACTAATTTATATCATTCTAAAATACTGCTTTCAAAGATACTCCGGCTCTATAGTCCTCATTATCATTCTCTCCTGTTACATACTCCCCTGTAAGAAATATTCCATACCTGTCTGCTGCTTCCACACCCATTGATGCTCTCCCTCTGAATGCTCCTTTTTCATCTTCAGGTTTTGAAAGCTCGTGGTAGTCATTTTCTATCGCTGTTAATCTTGCGTACTCTCTTTCGTCTATATCTGCAAGTTCATATTCGTATGCCAGATCAATGCCTCCTTTTAATTTCCATGCAGCATTTGTTCCCAAAGGAATTTCTCCTTTAAGTTCTATTCCTATTCTCGGTTTTACGCTCCAAGCATCATTTCCTTCTACTTCAAGGCTTTCAAGTCCGTCTTCCGTAAAGTCAGGTCTTGTCATATATACTGCTTTTATTGCTCCATATGGTGTTATACTTGCATTTTTACCAAGCGGTACTTCTTTCCCAAGTATATTATCACTTGAAATACTGTATACTTCATATCTGCTGCTCATCTCTGATTTCCCGTCTTTTGTAGGCCACATAATATTTCTGTCTATATCATGAAAACTTACTCTTCCAGTGAGATTATTTTTTATCTTCCAGCTGTCTGCGCTGTATTTATTATGAAATCCAAGCTGTATTGTATTTACTGTTTCTTCACTGTTATTCCCGTCTTTCATATCAAAGCTGGTATTTGCATACCCCAAAGAATATCCAAATGTGTGTCTGTATGTTCTTTCTACTTCCCTAAGTGCTAAAACTCCTGCCGTTTTATATGTATAATCTGCTACTCCGTCTGTATCTTCTTTCAGTTCACCTTTTCCGGCTATTATATTCATTTTCACATTTTCTTTTGTGTTATTTTCCGAGCTCTGAAGAAAATTCACAGAGTTGTCAAATACTGACTCTATATTCATTTCTCTTTGATTTATATTGGCATATACATTCCCTGCAAGACTTGCCATTACATGTCTTAAGTCTTTATCAGAAGTCAGCCAGTTTGCTTTATTATATATTTTTAACGCATCTCCTGTTGAACCTGAGTAATTCTTATCCAGATTATCAGCAAAATTTTCATACCATAATCCTTTTGACATACTGTAGAACGACTTTTTCGTAGCCACAAGATCAATTGATGTTCCGTCATCTTTGTTGTATGAAGGTGTTATAGCCCAGAGAATAGACTGGCTTATTACATTAAAGTCTTTTATATCCGTTCCTGAAGAAGGTTTAAACGTTTTTAGCAGCTGTATTGCTGTTGATGTTGTTCCTTCTGCAAAATCAGGTGTTACCTCTACCAGCATGCCTTTTTCTATTTTTCCTCCTGTTACTTTTACCGCATTATATATAAAATCTGTCCCTCCTGAGCTTACTTTAGTAGTCAATGGATTATTCAGATCAGGTTTTATTATCAGATTAACTCCGTTAAGCAAAAAATTATTATCTACGTTTATTATTCCCGAATTTATTATTGTAGGCTTAGAATACGACATCAATACTGCTCTGGGAAGTTTATCAGCATATCCTGAAATACTTGTAGCTGTTGTTGCCGAAGTAGAAGCACCTGACACAGCATTAGCCACATCATCAGATAAGACAAGCCCTGTTATGGTTCCATTATTTTCCAGTATCGAACCACCTCTTAACACCACTCCTGCGGTACTTCTCCCTAATGCATTTATTGTAGAATTATTAATCACCTTTGAGCTGGCTTCTGCCATAATACCCACGCTGTTTTCCCCGCTCACCTGTATTAATCCGTTATTTATAATTGTCGTATTTCTGTTTATAGAAGCACCTACCGAATTTTTTCCTGATAAAATAATATTTCCGTTATTTATTACATTATGACTCCCGCTTCCTTCCACAAGCAGTCCTACTGCATTATCACCGGAAGAAATTATTTTCCCGTTTGTATCATTTATCAGGTCTCCTGTCTGACCGTATGAATAAATACCTATACCACGCTGTCCTACACGTATTTCCCCGTTATTATATATTTTTGACTGATCACCATAAATTCCCACAGCATATCTATGGCTCGGATCAGACGGACTATCCGCCTTCGCAGGATTATAATATGTATTTCCTAAAATTATATTTGCAGTATTTATAATCTCGGAATTACTTCCATATACCCCTACGCCGTAATTATGTGCAGAACCGTTTATATTTCCATTATTTATAATTTTACCGTTCTTACCATAGAAATAAATCACTCCGTCTCCGCCTGAAGACAGTGTTCCGTGATTTTCAAGTTCTCCCCCGCTTGTGTAAAATCCTATAGCTTCAGTACCCAGAATTAAATTTCCTTTGTTTACTATTTTTGAACCTGCTCCTTTTGAATAACCTATTATACTGTCACTTCCCACAGTTATATTAGAAGAAAGATTCGTGATAACTGCTCCGTTACTTGCATAAAGTGCTACACCGCTCTCTATTTTCTCACTTCCTGAAACTACCTTTCTTATCCCGTTTCCAATTGTTATTTTTCCGCCAGTACCTACTGTTCCTGTTCCTCCTGACATATACATCCCCACTGATGCATTTCCGAGATTAATATTGGAATTATTTTCAGCTGTTCCTCCTGCTGAATATATACCTGCAGTATAATTACCTCCATTAATGTTCCCTGAAGTATTAAAAATATTTACATTTTTGGTTCCGTAAATTCCCATCAACATATTATTCAAACCAGATGCAGAACCCATCTTTATATTATTCTCATTTATTATATTAATTGTACCAAGTATACTGCCGCCGCTGTCGAGTGCACTTCCATAAATCCCCAACGAATTGGCTCCTGCTATGTTTATAGACGCTTTATTTCTTATTGTATAAGTTCCGCCATTATCTGCTTTTGCAAGTATACCTTTATTTTCAACGCTTCCTGCCGTTATATCAGCATTTATTGTTGTAGTATTTTCAATATTAGAATTTACACTTATTATACCAGTGGAATTAGAGCCTGTTATATTCATAGTACCGCCAAGAACATTCAGTGTACTATTTTTTACATATACCCCATCCGAATTATTTTTCAGAGTCATTATTCCCAGTGATTTAGCTTCTGCATTTCCTCCAAGAAGATAAATAGCTGAGCCTGAATCCATAACAGAGAAATTTTTCCCGCCCAAATCTATTTTACTCTGATCAAGATAAATTCCAATTTTATTTCCAAGAGTTGTTCCATTAGCAGTGTATGTTATATTAGTACCATTTTCTCCATAGATTAATGTACCGCTTTCAGTGGAAAAATTACCTCCCGAGATTGTCATTGCTGTCTTATTCCCGTAAAAAGCAATTCCGCCTGCTCCTACCGAGATATTTCCGCCTGTATTATTAATAACGGAATTTCTTCCTCCATAGACAGCAATAATACTATTTACTGCTGGATTATCCACTGTTATATTTCCCGAATTTGTTATTGTAGAATTATCCGTAAATATTCCAAACCCCTTGTTTGAAAGATTTATATTTCCTGTATTTGTAATAGTAGTAATCGGCGTTCCCAAAGCTCCTGCCGAAGACATTTTTGCATAAATACCGAGTGCACTTGCCTGTGTAGAACTGATGGTTCCTTTATTTATTATGCTTCCCCCAAGCTCAAGTGAATCCAGATATATCCCTATTCCTGCATAAGGCATCTCTATCACTGCACCTGAATCATTTATTACACTTGTCTTATCTGCTGTACCATTTTTGCTTTCTGCAAGTATTCCTATTCCTGCACTTGTACTGCTGCTGCTCCCCACTATAATCTTACCTTTGTTTACTGCTCTTGCACTTGCCAGCGATTGTACCCCCACACTTCCGGAAGATTTTGACATATCTATTGTATAGCCGCTGTTTAGCAGAACTTCTTCTGTTACAGCTGTTACTGTATATCTGTTTTGCACTGCTACCCCGTAAGTAGAAGTTATATTATTGCTGGTATAGATATTCCCGCTTATTTCCACCCTTCCGTCCTTGGCTCTGTGACCGTAATATCTTACCGCAGGATCCAGAGTTATATCTCCTGTTACAGATTCATTTTTTTCAGAATAAACAATTCGTTCTACTTTAGGTGCAAGTCCGAGGCTATCCAGCTGTGACGGTGTAATTGTAGTTCCGTTTACCCTTACATCAGAGGTATTTCCCTTTAATAAGAATGCTATTCCGGAATTCATTGAAAGAGTATTTGTATTCAGAGTTCCTGACGTAAAATCCAATATTGCATTATCCAGATAAAAACCTGTAGACTGTGTATTGTTAGCCCCTGTAAATATCAGCGAAGAAGATGCATTTCTTTTCAGTGTATTCCCTTTTTTGTATATTCCCAGTGAATTTTCTCCAAGGGAAACATTTCCGTTATATTCAACATTTCCTGTATTAGTATCGAAATACACTCCCACAGATTCTTTTCCTGAAATTACATTAGTATTTACAGAATTAATAAATGCAGTGTCTTTTGCATAAATTCCCACACTCTGTTTACCCGAAGCAAGTGAATCTCCTACAGTTATATTGGTTGGCATAGTTCCTGCTACATTTACAGTATCGAGATATAATCCCAGACTTTCATTTCCCAGCACTATATTACTTGTTCCGCTTCCAAAATCTACTGTTTTATTCCCTGCATCTCCTTTTATATAAATTCCGTAAGATTCTTTTCCTGATTTAATACTTATATTTCCGGTATTTTTAAATCCGCCTTTTCCTACATATATCCCCGTAAGTTTTTCAAGACCTGTCATTTCAAGCCCGTTGATTTCTACATTTGTTGCACTCCCGGAAGTATACACTCCGATCATGTTATCATCTTTACCTGTAAGTGTTATTTTCCCTGTTTTTAGTGCTCCTGTTCCCATACTGTTATTCTGAAATACTCCTGTTTTTCCTGTTGTTATATTTCCTGTAGTTATATTTGTTATATTATTTGCATAAATTCCCAAACCTGATTTCTGATTTACAGTTATTGCATTTATTCCCAGATCTATAACACCGCTCGTTCCTGATCGGCCCGAAACATATATACCGAATCCTCCGCCGTCTGCAAGAGTACTTCCTATTTTTATGTCACCGCCTCTGATATTTATGGTTCCTGACGCAGATGTGGCATAAATTCCTCCGGCAAGCTGTGACGTTGTTGTATTTCCTGTTTTTATTGTATTTATTTTTATTGTTGAATCAGATGCGAGATTAGTCAGATATGCTCCTATACCGCTGTTCCCCATATCAAGTGTCAGATAATCCGGCTGCGTTCCTGTTATCTTATCTGTATATGTAATATTTTTTCCATAAATCCCTATATTATTTTCACCGCTCAGAAGACTTATTTTAGACCCGTTTTTCACTTTTAATTCTGCTGTATCTCCTACTATTCCCATACTGTTCTTAATATTGTTCCCTGCTATTTCCAGTGAAGTTGTTGAACCTATTTCAATAATACTATTCTTTCCGTAAATTCCAATAGTATTCTCTCCTGAAAGGTTTATTTTATTTGAAATAACAGCTTCAGCATTTTCCAGTGTAAATCCTAACCCTTGATTAGTCTGATCTCCCGCTACACTGATTACTCCGGTACTTGTGAGATTTATTTTATCAGTAGTATTTAATCCCTTTGTTATTACAGCACTTCCACCAATCCCCAGCGTTATATTCCCGCTATTTGTCACTCTGCCTACCAGTACATTATTGGCTTTAGCATTTTCTGCATAAATTCCAATTGCTTTTTTTGAATAATGATTATTATCAGAAGCTTTATCAGTTATAAAACCTGTATTTGATATACTGCTTCCTTTTCCGTAAATACCAATATAATTATAGTTCCCTACTGTCGTAACTGCACTTTCAGTAGTTACATCTGAAGCTGATCCGGCTATTGACCCATTTTGTGCCGTAAGCCCTAAAAATATTCCGCCTCTGTTTTCCACTGTTGAATACATTCCGTTTATTCCGATAGTATATTGACTTGTACCGTTTCCGGTTGAATAGATAAAGATTTTTCCATCTGTTTCATTTCTTACAGTAACCAAATCCAACTGTGGGCTAAATGCTCCTATATTTTTTATATCAGATGCCAGACCAGCTGAATTCCTTCCTCCTAAAAATATAACTCCGTCCTGTGTTGTATAATTATACTTTTTTCCCGCTATTGTTATGTTAAAAACCGTTGTTTTATTTTCAATTATTTTATCAATATCAGGATCATTATCCAGAGTTGTTGTTACTGCACTCATTCCTGTAGCGGTAGATCTCATTCCTGATATACTTCCAGGAACAGTCCCTCCTTTTCCAAGGCTATTTTTACTTATACCTTTAGTAATAGAGGACGTCACAGTATTATTACCATCATAATCAGTGCCGCCTGTTATACCATCCCCGTTTTTTATAATTATTTTTTTATCAGTATTTTGTGTATTGTTATGTTTGCGAGTATTACCTGTTCCTGACACTGCTTTCACATTTTCAACATTATTATTTACTATTATCACTCCGTCATTAACTCCTAATGCCTGGCTCGCAGGATTGGAAGACGCTGCATGGAGCCAGTTTTCCCTATCTATCCCGATTGTATTTCCTGAATTAATTACCATTACACCTTTATTCCATACCTCGCCTGTTCCTTTATGTCTCAGAAGAATATTATTTCCGCTGTCAGAAGTTATTGTTCCTTTATTATCATTCAGGACAAATGAATTGTCATTTCCGGTACTTAAGGCGTTATCTGCAAAAGCCGCTATCCCTACATTCCCTTCTGTAGAAGTGCTTGGTCTTCCAGTCACATTTATATTTACCTTTCCCTTATTTATAAGCAGATTTATATTTGCTCCTGTTACTTTTGTAGCATGTGTGGAAGGTTCACTATCCACCTGATTCATTAAAATACCGTAATTTCCCCAACCGTTTATATTCATAACTCCATTAATTCCATTCACCAGATAACGCTGTTTAGCCCCGCTATTACTATCATCACCTCTAGAAAGATAAGCCATAGCGACTCCGCCCGGAATATTCGCCTGTCCGTTTGGAGATGCTGCATCCAGTGTCATTGTACCGCTGTTATACACAGATGTACTAAACGGTACTCCGCTTGTCACTACTGAATCTACAGTATCACCGAATATAAATGCATCTGATGATGCAGCGGATATTTTTATACTTCCGTAATTCGCAAGTACTGAAGCATTATTTCGATTTTCTGCAAAGAATCTTCCGTAGGAATCGGCAGGTCTGGGATTTGAATTAGTAAACTCTACATTAGTTCCCTGTGCGAAAAACATTTTTCCACCAGGGCTGTTTACTATATGAAAAGTATCCGATACATTAAAAGTGCGTGTATAATTCATTGATATTGTCTGATTATTGTTTGTGTCATAATTTACTGCGCTCCCGTTCAGCTTCATTGGCGCCCCGGCATTATGCCCGGCACTAAAATTAAAATCGATATCAGGAGAATTAATACTTACAGTCGGATTCACAGTAATATTAATCACAGGGGCCTGCGGTGTCGGCGCTGTTATTCCGCGAAAATCTGTTATCATTATTTTTTCTACTTTTGTATTTGGAAGGGTTACAGTTATCGGATTTATTGTTTTCTCCACTATTTTCATCTGTGGATCAAGCGAAAAATCCAAAACTTCTTTTATTGGAATTGAAGCACCTAGTTTTATATTTTTGGGGTCTTCCTTTTGGTTAAATGATTTGAAGGTACCAGAGGAAGTATTCTGATCATAAAATATATTTCTCTGTTCATTAGTCAGTGAATTCATAACATTTCTATCGCCGTTAAAAAGGGCTTCTACCTGACCGGCAGTCATTCCTGTAGCCAAAAGTTCATTATATATTTTGGAATCAACAGTTAATTTCCCGCTCTGAGTTCTTGCAGAAGTATAATATTCAGCATTTTCCATGGTATTATCACCTTTTTCTTTTTCAGTATAAAAACCTGAAAAAAAAACCTGCCATTCCAAATATTCCGGCTTTATAATATAATCTCCCTGTAAATATAGATCTTTCAATTCTTTATTTTTTTTCTTTAATATGTTTTCTATAGACTGGTAATTTTTTTGAGTTGGTTTTTCGTTTCGAATATTTTTTATTATACTATTATACATTCTATCGTATCTGGAACTGACAGTACCTATCTCATCTATTGTGTCAGCATAAGATGTTAGCATTGAGTTAAGGGATAAAAATAATACTAACATTTTTTTATTTTTTTTCACACTTCCTCCTTAAATAGTTTATATTTATATTATCATTTCTTTATTTTACTATCTTTAAATTTATCTCCTTTCATATATTTTATTTTTGACAGATTTTTTGAATAGAGTTTCGAATTTTTCTCATACACTATAATAATAAAAACATTATAGCCTGTCAATTTTCTTATTTTTTTAAACTTTTTTTCAATTTTTAAATTATCAAAAAATAACCGAAAGGTAATTTTATTATCTGACAAATAATTGATTTTATAAAAATTTATTTTAGTAATACTTATTTTTTTAAAAAAATACAAAAGATATTTTAGCTTTAAAATTATAAACTTGAAAACAAAAAAATGAAATTTATAATAAGTAAAAAATTTGTCATACTTTTGTTATTTTATTTTTATAATTAATTTTCATAAATCATATCATTTAATTTTATTAAAACACATTTTTTCCTGATATATTTGTTTTATCAGATAATTTCCCTTAAATAATTTACAAAAAGGATAATTTATAGCTTTTATTATATCTGAGTATATCAAAAACAAACTCAGGAATAATCTCATAAGCATAATAAAAGCTGCTGTATTTTTCATAAAATAAAAAAGGACCTTTCAAATTTTGAAAATTACTTCAAAATTACCAGTCCATTTTTCATATTTTATCTCTTTGCATAATTTGTTTCAAATTTTAATTCTTTATCTCTGTAACTATCTTCAAATGCTTCCCTTTCGGAAATCATTTTGTCTATTTTTGCCCAGTCAGGATTATTCTTTCTTCTTTCATAATGTATTTCCGTTTTTTTATTTTCTATTTTCACAAGAAGATCTTTATTATCTTTCATAAATTTCAGCTTTGCCTTTTCATAATCCAGCTCTCTCTGATCAGCAGCGATACCTGCATTTTTCTCTGTAAGTTTACCCTTGTTATCCTTGTACTTTATCTGGTTTGTTTTCTTCTTATCATCTATCTGTCTCTGTTTTTCATTTATTTTATTCTGTTTCTTTATCAGGTCTTCCGATACACTGCCCGCTGTTAGAACTGCTGCAAATAGAATAAATAAAACAGCTAATTTCTTTTTCATATATACCTCCGCAATATTCTTTGTTACACTTATTATATCACTGCAATGTGATATTAATGTGAAGTTTTTTATTTTTTTGTATTTTTGTATATTTTTATAAATCTTTTTGCCGGATCTTCTGAATAACAAGCTGTTATTTTATAATATTTATTTTCATATTTCAGATTCTTTTCTATAGCAAGGGTATTTAGTATATCCAAAAGCACAGGAAGCTCAAATCTGGTCTGAAGCAGGATTCTGCCCATTCTGTTTTTAAATTTTGAAAATTTTTCCAGTCCGGTTTTTATTTCCTCATAAAGCATAAATCCTTCTGTTTCTTCTTTATTTTCCACATATATCTCATCCAGTGTCTTGAAAAACATATCTTCCAGCGAGAGATTTCCGTGCTTTTCCCTAGAATATTTTATGACTTTATATACAAAGTCATATCCTTCCCTAAAATAAAAATCTTCTGTTTTTTCCCTTATATTATTTTTCTGCCTGAGATCAGCAGGAAACATATTAAGAAGATGCTGTATCTTTTCGTTATCCTCTTTTGAATATATGTGAAAAACAAGAGATTTCACTTTACTTTTCGGGTTGTCGTTTTCTTTTATTTTATCCATGCTTATGAAGTATTGTGAGTAATTATTTATATCTTTTAGTGTGGGTTCTATGATTTTTTTCTCAAGATCATACATTCTTTTATATATATCAGCAGCTTCCATTAACTCTTTGTACTTCTCCAGTTCTATTTCCACGCTGTTTTTTCTTTTTCCCGCATCCAGATTCCTTCCGAGTTCTTTATATAATACCAGACTTCTCTCCAGCTCCAGTTCTATGGAAACCAAAAAATCAAGGGCAGAAAAATAATTTTTCTGTTCTGTGCTTTCCATTATTTCTTTCGGAAATACATAGCTGAGTATATCCTGCTGTATACTGTAAGAACACAGAAGATTAAATCTTCCCCTCATAATTTCAGTATTATCCGCAGAAATAACAGTGTAAATAATTTTGTTTTCCAATATTTTTTCAAGATTTTTTTCAAATTCAAAAATTTCTATAATATTATATCTCACATTTAAATATCTGAATATTTTCTTTATTTCAAGTGTAAATTCTATTGTGCTTTTATCTTCCTCATATGCTTTTTTTGCTTCAAGAAAGAGATATTTAAACAGCTTTTTCTGTGGTTTATTCATAGTAAGTGACATTTTTATCTTATTAGAAAAATTCCCGTTCATAAGCCGCCTCCTATATAACGATTTCAAAATATTTTTTCGTCGTCTATATCTGATTATAGTTTTTTTAGGTTTATTTTTCAAGTATTTTTTATTTTCAAAGACGACTTCTGAAAAAAATTTGTCAATTTTTGATTGACTATATATCTTTTCGCTATATACTTCTAATACCATGGCTGATCAGTAAAAATTTTTCTCAGTCTGGAACTTATATATAAAAATACTCATGAGTTTTTATTAATAACAGAAAGGAATTTATTATGTCAAATCTCTACAGTGAAAAACTTATTGCCGTAAATATGGACGCAGATTCCAAAGATTCGGCAATTGAACAGCTTATCTGCATGCTGAAAAAAGAAGGCAGAATAAACTCTTCCGCTGAATTCAGAGACTCCATATATGAAAGGGAACTTGAGTCCAGCACAGAAGTGGGCGAGTACACCGCTATCCCACACGGACGGTCTGAAACTGTAAAAGATAACTCTGTGTGTATTGCTGCACTGAAAAAACCGGTTATATGGAATTTTGAAACAAATGAAGAAATCGACATCATCTTTATGCTTGCTGTAAAAAAAGACTCTTCAGACACACACATAGAAATACTCTCTGAACTTGCATCAAAAATTATGGAAGAAAACTTTATTTCCAATATAAAAAAAGCTGATAATGAAAATGAAATTTATCAGATTATTACAAAAAAGGAGGATTCAAAATGAAAAAAATAGTTGCTATTACAGCATGTCCCACAGGTATAGCTCATACATTCATGGCGGCAAAGGCTCTTGAAAATGCCGGAAAAAAATTAAATTATGATATAAAGGTGGAAACTCAGGGAGCTACAGGAATAAAAAATAAAATTACCGTACAGGAAGCTGCTGATGCTGATGCTGTTATATTCGCCGTGGAAACTAAAGTAAGAGAAGAAGAAAGATTTAAAGATAAAATCATACACAAAATTTCTGTGAAAGAAGCTATCAAAAATGCTGAAAAAGCTATAGAAGATGCTTTGGCACTATAATAATCCATACTCTAAAGAAACGAAAATTAATAATTTTATCTGCTATTTTGAAATTGATTTTAGGAGGAAACATGAAAAATTTTTTTATTGATTTAAAGAGACACTTTTTGACAGGAATCTCATATATGATTCCGATGGTTATAGCCGGGGCTGTTATTATGGGAATAGCAAGAATAGGTTCTTCATTTTACGGGGTTGTGGATATCTGGGATGCATCACATGCCGAAAGCAGCCATGCTCTGATAAAACTTTTTCACACTATGGATGGTATCGGCGGTCTTGCGCTTGGATTAATGCTTCCGTTTATTGCAGGATTTATAGCTTTTTCCATTATAGACAGACCGGGAATAGTACCGGGATTCGTAGCGGGACTTCTGGCTAAAAATATGAATACAGGATTCCTTGGTGCTCTTGTAGCTGGTATACTCGCAGGATATGTTGTAAAATTTATTCTTGAAAAAATGCAGCTTCCTGATTTTGCAGCCGGCATCACAGCTATTTTCCTTGCACCTGTTTTAGGGACTCTTGTTACATGTCTTCTTATGCAGTATGTTGTCGGTGTACCGCTTGCCGGTATTAATAAAGCGTTTGAACTATGGCTTACAAGTATGACGGGAACGAACAAAATTGTTCTTGCTGCAATTATCGGCGGAATGGTCGGCTTTGATCTCGGCGGCCCTGTTAACAAAGCCGCAGTTACCACAGCTATGGCTCTCCTTACTTCCGGAATCACTACACCTAATACTGCTGCACAGGTAGCTATAATTGTTCCTCCTATTGGACTTGGAATAGCCACTCTGCTGTCAAAGAAAAAATATGACGAATCAATGCTTGAAGCCGGAAAATCTTCTATTTTAATGGGACTCGTGGGTATCTCAGAGGGTGCGATACCTTTCGCCATAGAATCACCGCTTAGAGTTATTCCTATAAATGTAATAGGCTCTGCACTAGCCTCAGCTCTTGCAGTTATGTTCGGAGCTAATAATCCTGCGCCTATTTCAGGTTTTTACGGATGGTTTACTGTGGAAAAATGGCCTTTATACGTTTTGTCTATATTTATAGGTGCATTATTTATAGCATTTGCAAATATACTGCTAAGAAAACCGGTTCAGGAATTAGTACCCGGACAAGTTTAAAATTTATAAAAAAATATACCAATACTCAGGCAGACTTGGATGAGATTATCAGGCAATACTGTCCGGGTATTGGTATTATAATAAAAAGGAGAAGCAAATGAAAAATTTACATTATATCCCCCATACTCACTGGGACAGAGAATGGCATAAGACCTTTGAAGCTTTCAGGGTAAGACTCGGCTACAGCATGGAAATTCTTCTGGATACTCTGGAGAATGATAAAAATTTTGACTATTTTATGTATGATGCCCAGACTTCTATTCTTGAGGATTATCTCACAATCTACCCTGAAAACAGAGAAAAACTAAAAAAACTTATTTCTGATAAAAGATTATTTGTAGGCCCTTGGTATACACAGCCTGACTTTTATCTTATCAGCGGTGAATCTCTTGTGAGAAATCTTTTAATCGGTTCAAATATCGCCGACGACATGGGACATTCTATGGAAACAGGCTATATCCCTGATTCTTTCGGGCAGTCTGCACAGCTTCCCCAGATATTAAACGGTTTTGATTTGAAATCTGTTCTTGTCTGGCGTGGCATTGCCTGTGATGATATTGATGATTCTGTATTTTCATGGCAGTCTCCTGATGGTTCTGAAATACTAGGAATACACTTCCCGTTAGGATACGGGTATAACAGATACCTTCCCGCGGATAAAGAAGAAGCTGTAAAAAAAATTATGGAAACTGAAAAAAAAATAGCCGACAGATTCAAAGACGGCGAAATTATGCTGATGGGCGGCGGCGACCATACTACTATACAAAAAGGCCTTCCTGATATTATTAATTATGCAAATGAATATTTCCAAAAAAATAATTATGATTTAAATATAAAAATATCAAATCCTGAATTGTTGACTAAGGATATAAAAAATGCACTGAAAAAGAACAACAGAAAATTACAGGTTTTACACGGTGAATTAAGAAATACCAAAGAGCAGAGAGTTCATTATGGTGATTCTTCAAGCAGAATGGACATAAAATATCTGAATAAAACCCTTGAACATAAAATATCCTCTGTTATTGAGCCGATTTCTGCATTTGCCTGTCTTGAAGACGGTATCTATTCCAACGGACTTATTAATAAATCATGGAAGTATCTCTTTGAAAATCAGGCTCATGACAGTATATGCACATGCTGTACCGATGAAAGCCATGATGATATAATGAACAGATTTAAATATTCAGGACAGATAAACAGAGAGCTTGAAAATATGTTTTTCAGATATATGGAGAGAGAACTTGATCTTTCCAAGATAAAAGGAAGAGCTGTTCTTCTTGTAAATACCCTGCCTTACAAAAGGGAAAAATTTATTGAGATCACGGTTTATACTAAAGAAAAAGAATTTTCCGTATATTCGTCTTCGGGTGAAAAAATTCCTTATGAAATTATTTCAGCTGTGAATACTGATCTTTCAGAGACCGATATAAGCCTTGCCATGGATATTGCATCAGAAAATTATATTCTGGATTCTTACAGTAAAAATACAAAATATGTATTCTGGAAAAATAAAATTATTATTCCGTCAGATTTTCTTCCTGCGGGAGGATATGAAGTTATTGATATAAGAGAAAATGAAACAGCCGATAGCAATGAAAATCTGGTATTTTCGTCAGAAAATAATATGGAAAACAAATATCTGAAAATAACTATTGAAGAAAACGGTTCACTGAATATTCTTGAGAAAGAAAGCGGAAAACAGTTCTCAGCTTTAATATACGAGGAAAAAGGAGACGACGGCGATGAATACGACTACTCTCCTCCAAAAAACGACAAAATTTTCACCACTGAAAATCTAAAAGCAGAAATCAAAAAGCTTTATGAGAATAATTTTGAAACAGCTTTTGAAATAAACCATACAATGATGATTCCAAAGGCGCTGACTCCTAACAGAACAGGGAGAACCAGTGAGCTTACAGAACTAAAAATCAAAACTGTTGTTGCATTAAAGGCTGATTCCAAAATGGCAGCAGTAAAAACAGAGCTTTGCAATAATTCACATGATCATATTATAAAGGTTTTATGCAGTGCACCTGTTTCTACGGATTTTTCATATGCAGGAGACCACTTTTCAGTTATAAAGAGGGAAAATCATATTTCAATTCCTGATAACTGGAAAGAATTAAATTATAAATCAAAACCGCTGCCAATATATCCAATGCAGGGATTTGCCGATATTTCCGACGGAGAAACAGGAATTGCCCTATTATCCACAGGTCTTCCAGAATATGAAATTTATAATAACAATACTATTGCCCTTACTCTTTTGAGAAGTGTAGGAAAAATGGGAAAATCAGACCTTGAAATACGTCCGGGCAGAGTGAGCGGAATTGAATTTAATACCCCGGATTCACAAATGACGGGAAAATATGAGTTTGAATTTGCAATTGTTCCTCATTCAGGAAATTATTCCGACGCGCGGATTCAGAGATTGGTATCACTTTATTCTGCACCTGTGGCTGTAAAACAGTTTTTAGAGGATATAAAAACCGGAAGCCGTCCTTTACGAAAAGAGTATGTTGAATTAGAAGGTGACAACATTGAAATATCAGCACTGAAAAAAGCAGAAAGAGATAAAAGTATCATTTTGAGATTATTTAATCCTTCTCAGAGCCTTTCTGTAAATAACAGACTGAAAATAAATTTTCCTCATAAATCCGTTTCTATTACGAATCTGAAAGAAACAGCTTCTTTAGGAAATCTCGAATTTTCAAATGACTGTTACATATTGCCGGATTTAAAAAATGCAGAAATCCTTACTTTAAAAATTATCATATAAAAAAATCAGGGCTTATTCCCTGATTTTTATTTAGAATAATAATTCCTGTTTTTCCTAGGCGCCTTTAAAATATTTTATCCCGTCTTTATACTTATGTCCGTTATTTATTACACAGCCTCCGTCTCCCCATGGAATACAGTCTGTATCTTTGTTATCCTTAATAAACTTTATCTCTTTTTTCGAGTCACTGTCTTTCAGCCTCTTCCCGTAAAAATACAGATATCTCTTATCTTTGTAATATCCCTGTTCCAGCATAACAAAACTCGCAGGATCTGCTCCTTCTATCTTCACATTTTTGAAATACACATTTTTCTTATCTTTACCGTAGTCTCTGTATTCACATGACTCTATGGAATATGAAACTGTCTGAAAAGTAACTGAATCCGCAGCTTCAAGTTCTATTTTCACATTTCGCGCTCCTTTGTAATAGACCTTATTATTTAATATTTCATAAGGCTTACCGGGATTTACCAGCATTTTACATGAAAAACTCATCAATGAAACCAGAAAAAATAAAAATAATACCTTTTTCATAATTTATAACTCCTTAATTTTTTATTTATTATAACATTCACAAGTAAATAAAGAAAGAATAATTGTCACTGCTGTGCTTTATATATAAAACTTCTAAAAAAATACTGTCAAAATCTGATAATTCTGACAGTATTGTTATTTCAAATAATATTTTTTATAAAGCTGAAGTGTCTATTTCAGTGTATTTTTTCAAAAATCCAGCAAGTTTTTTCTCTATTTTCTCTACTCCGCCTGCATAACCCGCTTCTATATTTATACAAACTATCGGCTCATGCAGTGATGATCTTAGTAAGAACCATCCGCTTCCTTCCGGGCTTTTACAGTTTACTCTTATTCCCTCGTAATTTTCCTCTACCTGAGACCATTCAGGGTCTGCTTTTACGAAATCTTCAAGCTCGCTTATTACTTTGTCCGCATATTCTTTAATTGTCTGTGTATTTACATTCAGACGTATTTCTTTTGATTCAAGCGGCTCCTTATATCCTTCAAGAAGGTCTTCTATATTCTTATTCTGTTCATGAAGCTTTGCCAGAGTTATTAATATTTTAGCAGTAAGGTAAGCACCGTCATCAAGAAAGTTATTTTCCTTGAAAGCAGCATGTCCTGATGTTTCTATGGCAAGAGGACATTCTATTCCTTTTTCGTTTAATTCTTTTGCTTTGTTAATAACGTTTTTATATCCTCTCTGATATCTGAAATGCTTTCCGCCAAGCTTTGTAATAAATTCATTTAATTCATCAGAAGTAATAGAATCTGTTACTATTGTACTTCCCGGATTCTGTTCAAGAACTATGGCAGAAGACAGTGCTATCAGTCTGTTTCTGTTTATTTCCTCGCCTGTCTTATCTACACATGACGCTCTGTCCACATCTGTATCAAATATTATCCCAAAGTCTGCTTTACTGTTCAGAACTGCTCTTTTCAGAAATCCCATTGCTGTTTCATCTTCCGGGTTAGGCACATGATTAGGAAAAAGTCCGTCAGGATTCAAAAAAGCACTTCCCGCAGTTTTAGCTCCGAGAACTTCAAGAACCTCCTCTGCAAAAAATCCTCCTGATCCGTTTCCTGCATCTACCACTATATGCAGACCATCAAGGGGCTTTTCATAATTTCTTTTTGAGTTTACTTCTGTTCTGATTTTTTCTACTAAAAACTTAGAATAATCCTTTATAATAGTAGTTTTCACTATTTTTCCTTTTTTAGTTTGTTTAACCGTAGAATTTTTCAAAATGTCTATAGAATTCTCTATAACCTGTTTAATGTCCTCTTTTTCAAATCCGCCTTCTTTAGTAAAAAACTTTATCCCGTTATAGTAAAAAGGAAGATGGCTTGCAGTAAACATAACAGCTGCATCACAATTATACTTTTCAAAAATTGTACTCATAAACATAGACGGTGTTGTTGCTATACCAAAATCATAAACTGTCATTCCCGCATCAAGTAATTCTTCAATAAAGGCACACTGTAGTTTTCCTCCGGTAATTCTCGGATCAGTCCCTGCTGAAACTGAAATCTCTTCAGGATTTTTACCCAGTTTCTTACTTATATAATTCACATATCCCTGCGCAAGTATTGCCACAGTCTCCCTATTCAGAGTCACCTGTTTATCCTCATGCTGAATAGCAATTCCTCTGATATCAGAACCGCTTTGTAATTTCCTTAAAACTTTCTCCACACCTAGACCTCCTGTGTTTTTATATTTGTTTTATTATAGCATTTTTCCCGGTATTTTTTAAAGGCTTATTTATTTCAATTTTTTTGAAGTATTCGGACACAAGCCTTAAACGCAGTTATTATCTGTTATTTATCAATTGCGCTATTTATATTTTATTATCTCTACATAAGGCAGGTATTTACTGGTCTGTTCCAGTGAAAAGTCCGAACTCAGAAAATGTGTTGCTTTTGATGCACTAATTGCTGTGGCAAATCTAAAAATTTCCTCTATGTCTTTTTTCAGATAATATTGTGAAATTACACCGCCTACGAATATATCTCCGCAGCCTGTTTCGCTTAATACTTCTACTTTGGGAGGAATAAAACCGTATACTCCCTTTCCTTTTATTCCCGCTATACTCCCTCCGTCTCCGAGCGACACTGCCACTATCTCGATTTTTTCATTAAGTTTTCTTATTTCCTCTATAAAATCTTCTGTTCTTTCAAGTTTTTTTCCTATCAATTCCTGAAATTCATGTTTATTGGGCTTTATAAAGAAAGGCTCCAAATTTATCGCTTCTTTCAAATATTCATCTCTGGCATCCAGAAATATCTTAGCTCCGGTATTTTTCAGCGTTTTTAATATCTCACAATACTTTTCAGCGGAAAATCCCGCAGCCGGTGACCCTGAAAATGCCACTATATCCTCTTTCTTTATGTCCCGCTGTATTTTCTCAAGCAGTTTATTATATGACCTGTTATCAGGAAGCTCTCCCGCTTCTGTTACCATATAGCTTCCGAGATTTGACTCATCTACAAGAATTGTGCATTCTCTTGTATTTGTATTTTCCACATTTATGAATTCACACTTTATATTTTTTTCTTCCATTAATTCCACAAGCTTTATTCCGTTAACCCCGCCGATAAACCCTGTAGCAATATTAGGCAGTCCCAGAGCGGAAAATACCGTGGATACATGACATCCTTTCCCGCCGATATCATAAAGGACTTTTTTTATTTTATTATTTTGCTCTCTTTCAAGAATTCCTGCAATTTCTATTACTTTATCCACTGCGGGATTCAATGTAACCGTGTACAGCATTTTTCACCTCTGGTAATCATTTTTCTAATATTTTACCCTATTCCCCGCTAAATGAAAAGAAAAATAAATTTATTATTTGCACCAAAAATATATTATACAGACACTTTATTGACTTATACCGAAATATGTCCGAAATTATCTGATTTTATTATTTTCTATATCTATTGAAGAATTCCGGCTTATCCTGTATAATATCTGTAATACTTTTAAACAGGAGAAATTATGGGACAATATACTAATTTTATAGTTATTTTAGTGGCTATTTTTGTATTTTACGGAATTTTTCGTTTTATAAAAAATCTGTTTTTTACAAAAATAGTTATTCTAATAATACTGGTCTTAGCTTTTTTCATTGGAAAATATGTATTCGGACTTATATAAAAAACGGCTGCGGTAAAGAACATTACCGCAGCCTTATATTTTAAACTTAGAATAGCATTGAATAGCTTAATTATCTTTTATCTCTTGTTTATTTACCTAAAATCACATAATTCCGTAAGTTTTAAAAGCTGTGGTAGCCAGCATCCCTTTACGTATTTCTTCCTGTACTATTTTTTCTCCGCGTGCTTTTTCCAAAGCTTTAGTTATGATTTCTTCTTCCATTTCACGCGGTACTACCATGACACCATCGATATCACCGACTATCAGGTCTCCGTCCTGAATCTTTACACCATTAATCTCTATATCTACACGGAAATCAATTACTTTCCCGCGTCCGCGCTGATCCTGACCATAAAACCCAGTGGAAAATACAGGAAAATCCAGTTCCTTTATTCCCCTGTCCCTGATAAAACTGTCACTTACTGCGCCTCTTGCACCACGTGCTATCATTGCAGTACACATAAGTTCCCCTATTGTGGCAAAGCTTCCTGCTCCTGCACAGATATAAATCTCTCCTTTTTTCAGATCATCCAAAGCTTCCAGCATACGCCCGAAAGGCTGGGGATCATCTTCCTTGTCAAAAAAAGTATTTACTTCCAAAACTGTCATCGCACGTCCGGCCATGCATCTCTGGCTTATCGGACCGTCAAGCGGTCTGATATCAGGACTTAGAAAATTTTTCCTTTTGCCTTCCAAATCACATATATCCCCGATAACAGCCGTATACAATTCCTTCTCAATTAACTCAAATAGTTGCTCATCATTTTTCCACTCTGCCATTTTGCAGCCTCCTTTTTTATTTTACAAAATTTGGTAAAAACATTACAATCTGCGGAACATAAATCAGTACAAGCTGTACTGCCAGCATCACAAAAATAAACGGCATGATTTTCTTGGTCAGTCCCGGAATGGACGATCCTGATATACCCTGTGCCACAAATAAATTTACACCCACAGGCGGTGTCATCATTCCTAACTGTGTTCCCATAACCATAATTATTCCAAAGTGAATCGGGTCTACTCCCAGATTTCTTAACATAGGAAGAAAAAGCGGGGTGTAGATCAGAATCAACGCCGCAGTTTCAATAAACATACCGGTAAAAAATACCAAAACTACGAATAATGTCAGAATAATAAGCCTGTTATTTGTAATTGATAAAATTGCCGTTCCGAGCTGATCTGGTATTCCGCTCATAATCAAATAAGTAGCAAAAGTTGTAGCAAACCCCAGAATTATAACAACAGTTCCTGTAGTTGTAACAGCTGCTGTAAATATCCCCGGCAGTTCTTTAAGCTTTATTTCTTTATAGATGAACAAACCTACCAGTAAAGAATAGATAACTGCTACTACCGACGCTTCAGTGGCAGTAAAGAATCCGAGATAAATACCTCCGAGAATAATAACAGGTGCCATTAAAGCCCAAAAAGCTTCTTTAAATTTCTGCCATACATTAGCCAGATGAAATTTCCCCTCATCTGTTTTATATCCCTTTTTCCGTGATATAAAATTAACCAGCACACAGAGTGCGAAAGTCAGTAAAAATCCCGGCAAAAATCCGGCCATAAACATTTTACTCACAGATACTTCTGCTGTCACGGCAAATAAAATCATAGGAATAGATGGAGGTATCAAAACTCCCAGTGTTCCTGAACTTGCTACCAACGCACCGGAAAAATCCTTATCATAACCTTTTCTGATCATAGTAGGTACAAGCATAGACCCGATTGCTGCCACAGTGGCAGGAGACGATCCTGAGATTGCCGCAAAAAAAGCACAGGCTATTACTGCTATAATTCCGAGACCACCGTATACATTCCCTACAAGAGTGCTGGCAAAAGCAACAATTCTCTTTGAAAGTCCCCCTGATTCCATCACAAGACCGGCAAGTATAAACATGGGTATGGCAAGATATGTAAAACTGTTTAATCCTGAAAATGCTGACTGGGCCATGAATTCTAACGATATTCCGTCGATAAGAAGAGCTGACATAGAAGATATTCCTATACAAAAAGCTATTGGAATACCTGCAAAAACTAAAACTACAAAAATAACAATCATAATCAGAAATGTTGTCATACTCTACCATCCCCTTTTTTATCCCTGCATCTGCCATAAATATTCTGTATATATCTCAGACACATAATACCCATTGTTACAGGGATAATACTGTAAACTATCCATATTTTCCAGCGAAGTGCAGCTGTTCTTTCATGATATTCCATTGCTCTTGCTATAAAAGGAACAGAATTATATGCAACAATAGCAACAAATACCATGCAGATAAAGTCCACAATATTTTTATACACTTTTTCATATTTTTCAGGTATAAAAGAATCAATAATTTCCACTCTTACATGTCTGGAACGTTTTACTGCTATACATGATCCTATATATACCAATGTAATAAAAGTAAAATTCGCCAGTTCCTCTGTCCATCCTAACGGCATGTTCAGAAGAAAACGGAAAATAACCTGAATGAAACAAAGAAAAATAAGCAAAGCCATAAGTACAACAGCAATATACTCCTCTATATTATCTATAAATCTTTTCAAACAAAACACCCTCTTTACTTAATATAATAATCCTATACCTTATTCTGCTTTCTCCGGGCAGAATATCCATAGTTTTTCATTGCCTGAAACGAACTATTTTGCAGCTTTTTCAATTTCTGCCAAAAGTCTGTCATATAAGTCCTGATTAATTTTTGCACCGTACTCATCATTTACTATTTTGGCAACTGCTTTAAATTCTGCTTTTCCCTCAGGTGTAAGCTCATTAAACTGTGTTTTTCCGTATTCTTCTATTTTTTTACGAGCTTCTGCATCTGCATCATTTACTGCTTGTCTCATATAATCCTTTGCAATATTTGCTGCTTCCTGCAACACTTTCTTTTCATCTTCCGTTCTCTGATCGTACCATTTTTTCCCTACAACAAAAACTACTAATGTATATTCATGGTGTGTCATACTGATATATTTTTGAACTTCATAGAATTTGTTTGAATAGATATTCTGAATTGGATTTTCCTGACCGTCTATATTACCATTGCTTAATGCGGTAAATACTTCATTAGACGCCATTGGAGTGGCAAGAGCCCCGCAGGAATTAAAGAATTTTTGTGGAATTTCTGTAGCCATAGTTCTGATTTTCAGACCTTTGATATCATTTAATGTTGTTATCGGCTTTTTATTATTTGATACATTCCGATAGCCGAAATCTCCGAATCCCAGTCCTACATACCCTTTAGCCTCAAGTTTATCAAGAAGCTCCTGACCCACAGGCCCGTCTACTACTTCATTTACTATTTTCTGACTGTCGAATATATAAGGAAGCGTTAATAAATTAAATTCCGGTACTATATTTCCCAGCAGACCAACACCCGGCAAATTCATCTGTGCCATATTTATCTGAATTTTATCCAGCATATCCTTATCTGCACCTATTTTATTCGAATGTTCCAGTTTTACAGTGATGTTTGAATTCGCCTCCACATACTCTTTAAACTTCACCATTGCCGCATGTTCAAAATGATTCTCAGGTACACCGTACCCTACAGTCATAATAACAGACTTCCCCTTTGATTTATCAGCTGTTTCCTCTTTTGATGCAGTATCCGAATTCTTAGAGCAAGCTGAAAGTAATAATATAACAGTAAATAACATTACAACCAATTTTTTCATAAAATCAAACCTCCTAAAATTTCATATAAATGTGCATCTGTTGGATCACTGTACATTCTGCTGTTTTTATAAAATTTTGTAGAGAACTGACATTTTCCGGACAGAAAACACATACAGAGTTACAAAACAAACATATTGAACTTTTCAGTATAACATTTGGAAAATACCAAGTAAAATTCTGTCTGTCTTAATTCTGTAATATTTCTTTTTATTCCACGACTGCACCTTTTGCAGCAGACTTGCTGTTTTTCTGATAAGTACGCAAATACCCGTCCTTAACAGTCTTTACAAGCGGTGTAAAGTTTTCTCTGCGTTTCTCTAATTCATCTTCCGACACATGAAGTGTTATACTTCTGTCCGGAATATTAATTTCTATATCATCCCCATTTTTTACAAGGCTCAACATTCCGCCTTCTGATGCCTCAGGTGAAATGTGACCTACAAACAGTCCCCGGTTCGAACCCGAAAAACGTCCGTCAGTGATAAGTGCACATGAATCAGAAAGACTCATACCTTCCAGATGTTTCATAGGACGGTACATCTCAGGCATTCCCGGTCCGCCTTTCGGCCCTTCATATCTGAGTACAAGTACAGACCCCGGCTTTATTTCACCGCTCAAAATAGCTTCTACCGATTCATCCTCACTTTCAAAGACCACTGCTTTCCCTGTGAATTTCATCATATTTTCAGGAATAGCCGCCGGTTTTACCACACATCCGTCAGGAGCAATATTCCCCTTCAGTACGCCTACTCCTCCCTCACGGTGAAACGGAATATCTGTTGTCTTTATTACTTCGGATCGGTTGGTAAACGGCATATTTTCATAGTTTTCCCCTACTGACTTCCCTGTTACTGTAAGCACTTCTTTATGTATCAATCCTGATTTTATTAATTCTTTCATTACAGCTGCCGTACCTCCTGCTTCGTCAAAATCTACCATATCATATGGAGAGGCAGGATAAATAGCAGCTATATGCGGTACTTTCTTACTGAACTTATCAAATTCCGATAAATCAAGTTCCCCTAATCCTGCATCTGCGTGAATAGCCTGCAGGTGCATAATAGCATTTGTCGAACCACCTGTTGCAGTCAAAAATGTCATTGCATTTTCAACAGATTCTTTATTTATAATCTTTCTGGCATTAATGCCGTCCAGAACAAGCTTTACCACAGCTTCTCCTGTCTGAAAACCAGCCTGCAGTCTTCCGCTGTGTACAGCCGGAATAGTAGATGTTCCCGGCAGAGACATACCCAGAGCTTCTGCAAGGCACCCCATAGTATTAGCTGTTCCGTACATAGTACAAGACCCTATACCGGGTTCTGCGAGATTTTCAATTTTTTCAAATTCTGCATCATCAATTAAATTCTGGTGTTTCCATCCAATTGCTTCGGAAATAATATTCCCGTCCCAGTGCTTGCCTTTATAGCATGCAGGATACATGGGACCACCGTTAATAAAAACTGCCGGAATATCAAGTCTTGCAGCTGCCATCAGCATTCCCGGCACAATTTTATCACAAGACCCTATAATTACAAGTCCGTCAAAACGGTGTGCACGTGTCATGCATTCCACAGATGCGGCTATTACATCCCTTGCAGGAAGTATATAGCGCATACCTTCATGCCCTTCTGCGATACCGTCACAGGGAGCAATAGTACCAAATTCCATAGGTACGCCTCCTGCTGCTGTAATTCCCTCTTTTACCTGTTCACAGACTTCGTTTAATCCGGCATGACCCGGAGTGGCATTCGTATAACTGTTGGCAATACCAATAACAGGCTTCTCCAATTGTTTTCCTGTGTGTCCACAGGCTTTGTATAATGCACGTTTCAAAGCCCCTAATTCTCCCCGGAGAATCGGATTAAACTGTTCTTTTTTACAATGCATATAATTCCTCCCGAATACTTTCTTATATTACTAGTCATACAAGTAGTATATATGGAATTATTTTAGTTCATCTCTTCATATTTGTCAATACTAATTTTACATTTATTTTTTATTGAGAAAAAATGATACAACAAAAAAGACAGTATATAAAACAATGCCATGGGCATTATAATCATTTATATTTCTGTCTTCTATTATTTTATCATTCATTTATTAAATGTTTTTTTTATTTTACCTAATTTTGAAAATATTCCGGATATTCTGAAACAAGTGAACCAAAGTGTCTTTCAAAACCGTCCAGATGAGCTTCTATCAACGGAATCAGCTTTTTAGTATTGCCATTTTTTATATGCTCCAAATATTCATCATGCTGATTAAGCATAGTCTGGTTCGTAATCTTTTCCTGAAGTCCCAGATAACGGAGTCTGTTATAATCCTGCTGATGTGACTTTAAGATATTCCATACTTCTTTCATCCCATAACCTTCAAAAATTATCTGATGAAACTGATTATCAAGCTCTATAATATCATAAAAATTATTTCCGTTTAATGAAATGATTTTTTCCTGTGTATTAAAATTAAGTGTAAGTTCAATCAATTTATTATCTTTAAAAATACCGTCACTCTTTTTCACTATCTCTTTTTCTGCAACTGTACGCAGAAACAAAAAATCATTAATCTGTTTCAGATTAATCAGATTAATTATTGTTCCTTTTTGGGGTACAATAGTAATTAAATTATTCTGTGACAGCTTTATCAATGCTTCTCTCACTGTAGTTCTGCTGACACTTAATTCTTTAATAATTTCTTCCTCGCTTATATTCTGTCCCGGAAGCAGATATAATTCCGAAATACTCGCTTCCAATACTCTGCCGACCCATGAAGACATTTTTTCATTTTCCAGTTGTTTCAGCATTTTTAAAATCATAAATCAACACCACGCTATCTGTTTCATATTTAAAAGTTTCAGGTTTTCTTCACTGACTATATTTAATAAATTTTTAGTATTTTCCTCTAATTTTAGCACAAAATTTTTCGCCTGTAAAGCCGGGAAATATAAAAAACAATACTTGTCAATATACTTATTTATTTTTAAATTTAAAAACACACCAGCAGTAATTCTCTGATGTGTTTTCAGTTTAATTTTACAATTTATTATAAATTCCTTCTATTCTTGCAATTATATCTTCACTGACAGAATTTTCCGTTACTTCTTTTAAAGTTTCGGCTAACCCCTTGTCTTTCATCATACTGTTCAGTTTTACGCTTTCTTCGTCGCTTCCGTCGAATTTTAATGCATAAGCAATTCCTGTAACCAGATTTTCATTGGAAGTACCATATTCCAGAGTACCTGACAGTGGTTTTATAAGTCTTTCATTTTTCCCGAGTTTTCTTATCGGCTGTCTTCCTACTCTTTCTACATCATCTTTCAGATATATATTCTCAAATCTTTTTATGATTTTATCTATATACTTAAAATGAGCTTCCCTGTCAAAACCGTATCTTTTTATTAAGACTTCCCCGCTCTCACCCATAGCACCTTTTACTATGTTTCTGATATCGGCATCTTTTATACTTTCATCAATGGTCTTGTATTTCTTGTACTTTCCTATATAAGCAGTTATTGCGTGTCCGGTATTCAGAGTAAACAGTTTTCTTTCAATATATGCCATAAGATTATCTGTCTTTATCATACCTTCCAGTTCCAGATCACCCTTTATCAAGTTTCTGTCCACTATCCACTCATAAAATTCTTCTACTACCACATATGTAGGCTTTTTCCCTTGGGCATTCACGGGAGGAACTATTCTGTCCACTGCTGAATCAGGAAATCCGATATATTTTTCGGCATATTCTTTTTCTGATTCATTCAGCTTTTCATAAATATTTTCTTTCAAAAATGTAGTTCCCTTTACCATATTTTCACATGCTATAATATTTAGTTCTTCTTCCATGCCTTTTTCTTTTCTTGCTTTTATTATATCTGCAAATGATCCTGCTATTATTTTCAGTACATTAGGCCCTACAGCTGTAGTAATAAGACTTACAGCAAGTCCGGCTTCCTTTACCTTTTCCGGATCATTAGACATTATCCCGCTGACATTTTTTACAATATCAGTTTTTGAATTTTCACCGACTACTTCCACTTCATATTCTTTATCTATATTCAGCTGATCTATTACCTGTGTGTTAACATCGGCAAAAATCACTTCATATCCTGCTTCTGACATGATCTTCCCTATGAACCCCCTGCCTATGTTTCCTGCTCCAAAATGTAATGCTCTTTTCATTTCTGCCTCCTTTATTTTAAGCAATTATACACATAATCAGCGTCTGTTGAATTTACAAGTCTTTCTGCTTCAGTTTCATCATCAAGAATTCCTGCAAGTTTGGCAATAACATCTATATGTTCGTTTCCTTTTCCTGCTATTCCGATCAGAAGTTTTACAATATGTCCGTCTCCGTAATCTATTCCCTGCGGATACTGAAGTACCACTATTCCTGTTTTCTTTACTTTTTCTTTTACTTCTGCTTCACCGTGAGGTATTGCTATATTATGATCCAGATATGTCGATACCAGCTTTTCTCTCTCAAGCATACCGTTTATATATCCATCTTCCACATATCCTGCATTTTTCAATAATTCTCCGGCTTGTTTTATAGCTTCTTCTTTTGATACCGAAGCCAGACCAAGCTTAATGTTTGACTGCTTTAAAATTTCCTCTTTCTTCTGCTCACCAGTTTGAGGAGTTTCTGATTTATTCAGATTAACGTCCGATGAGCCGTCTACTTTTTTAATTTCTTCACTACCTCGTCATAAAAATCTCCGTCTACGAAATTAGTCAAAGATAAGTGAATTTTGTCAGGTGCCACACCTTTTGCTCTTGCTGTTAGATCCTGATGAGTTATTATCATGTCGGCATCTTTTGGTATTTCATTGATTGCTTTATTTTCTACTATTACATTAAGCCCTGCGTTTTGTACTCTCTTTTTAAGAAGGCTTGCTCCCATTGCACTTGAACCCATTCCTGCATCACATGCTACTATTATTTTTCTGATTTCACCGCTGTTTATATCAGCTATATCTGCTCCTGCTTTTCCGCCTTTTAAGTCAGCCATTTTGCTTGCTGCTGCTTCAAATTCATCATCATCTGCGTTTGCTGCTGCTCTCTTTACGAATATAGATGCTACAAGGAAAGATACCACTGTGGCAAGAAGCACAGACAACATTACACCAAACATACTTCCTTTGGCTGTAACAAGTCCTATTGCTATTATACTTCCCGGAGAAGCCGGCCCCACAAGTCCTGTTCCTAAAAGCATATTTGTAGCTACTCCTGTCATTCCCCCGGCTATTACAGCTAAGAATAAAGCAGGATTCATTAATACATACGGAAAGTAAATCTCATGTATTCCACCTAAAAAGTGTATAATTATTGCCCCTGGTGCTGACTGTTTTGCATTCCCTTTTCCAAAAACAGTATAAGCCAATAAGATTCCCAATCCTGGTCCCGGATTAGCTTCGATTAAGAAGAATATAGATTTCCCCATCTGTGTAACCTGTTCTGTTCCAAGCGGTGTGAATATTCCGTGGTTTACTGCATTATTAAGGAAAAATATTTTTGCCGGTTCTATTACTATAGAAACTAATGGTAAAAGTTTCATTGCTACTAACTGGTTAACTGCAAACATCAAACCTTTTGTTAGAAGCTGCACTGCCGGTCCTATTGCCTTGAATGCTACTAATGCAAGTATCATACCTATGATTCCTGCTGAGAAGTTATTTATAAGCATTTCAAATCCCGGTTTGATTTTTCCTTCAAGAAGTTTATCAAAAGCCTTTATTACATATCCTCCAAGAGGTCCTGCTATCATTGCTCCAAGGAACATCGGAATGTCAGCTCCTACTATTACACCCATTGTAGTGATAGCTCCGACTACTCCTCCTCTTTTTCCGCCAACTATTGTTCCACCTGTATATCCTATTAAAAGCGGTAACAGATATGATATCATAGGCCCTACCAAGTTAGCCAGATTTTCATTTGGCAGCCATCCTGTAGGTATAAATAATGCTGTTATAAGCCCCCATGCTATAAAAGCTCCTATATTTGGCATTACCATGGCGCTTAGAAATCTTCCGAATTTCTGCACCTGTACTCTTGCTGAATTATCGCTCATTTTCTTTTCCTCCCGATTTTTCGTATTTTTATATATTTATTTTTTATTTCTCTTCTGTAAGACTCAATATTTTCTCGTATATTTCATCGCTTGTAGCAAGATCCTTTATTTGATTATAGAGATCTTTTTCATCCAGAAGTTCGGTAAGTTTTAGCAGTGCATTCAGGTGTTCCTGATTGTCCCTGCTGGAAAAAAGAATTATTATCTTTATTTTTTTATCATTGGGAAACTCTATGTAATCTTTCAAAGTCATGAGTATCATCGATGTTTCAAAAACGTTATCTTCATTTCTTCCGTGTGCCAGAAGAATATGTTCATTTATTACCATGTAGCTCCCATGTGTTTTCAGTATATTTATAATACTTTCCACATAGTCGGAACTCACAGCTCCTTTTGCCTCCAATACTTCTCCCCCGAAATAAAGGGCATTTTCCCATGAATCAAATGTCAGATTGGTATATATATTCTCTTTTCCAAGTATTATTTCCAAATTGTGTTTCTTATTTTCCACATTGAAAGTTATTTTATTTTTATACTTTTCTTTAAGACTTTCTATAAGTCCTGTTTCATCTTTTATATCTGCATGTTCCTTTATTATTTCCAAAAGTTCTTCGAGATATATCAGTTTTCTTTCTTTATCCAGTCCGTAAGACTCCAGTTTTTCCAGATCTTCTTTTGTAAGTATGGGATTTACGTGTATCACGGGAATCGTGTCTTCTTTTATCGGAACTGTTGATATGATAAGGTCAATATTATTAAAGTCTGTTATCTCTTCAAATTTATGCATCGGCAGAGTGTTTACCACATTTACCTCAAAATATTTTTTTATATTTTCTTTCAGCAGTTTTGAGCTGCCGTATCCGAAGCCGCATACTATTATTACATTTTTCAGGGTTTTTTCCGCTCTTCTGTCTATGGCTTCCTTAAAGTGTATTGTTACAAAGGCAATTTCGTCGTCGTTTATTTCCACTTCCAGATAGTGTATCAGTTTTTGCATGGAATCTTTTATCATCAAAAACAGTTCAGGGTAATTATCCAATACCTCCTCATAAATGGCATTTTCCAGCTTTATTCCCTGCTTTATTCTGTATATCGCAGGTTTCAGGTGGTTTAAAAGACCTTCAAATAGTATGTTGTCTCCTAAAATATTAGTATCTATTTTGCTGTTAATATCTACTATTAATTTATTTACAAGTATTTCCAGCTGTATCCAGTTTTCATAATATGAATAATCAAAGTTATACGAATGGCTTCCCAAAACATATTCGGAAAAAGCCATTATTTCCTGATTGCTGAATTTTACACGGGCATTTTTTTCCAGGCTGCTGATTATTACTGATATTATCTTGAATTCATCACTTGATGTAATAAAATTAGGATTATTTATCTCACCAAGTATTTTTCCCTCTCTGACTCTCTTTATCATTATCAGAAGATACAGAGTAAGAATTTTATACGCTTCATCAGATATTATCTTTCCCATTTTTTCCTGTATTTTTTTTATAAATTCCCTTATATAGTTCAGGTCTATATCAGAAAAATAGTTTTCTATGACCGTTTTTACCATTATTTCACCGGGATACTTTTTTGCAATAAATAAATACTCGAGCAAAAAGTTCAGAATATAACGTCTTATATTCTTTTCAGCTCCCTTTATATATTCAAAATCCTTAGAATAGCTGTTAAACTCAAGCTTATTTAAGGAGAGAACATCTTTTACCCTTGCCATGTCATTGGCTACAGTGGTAGAACTTACATTTAGATTTTCTTCAAGATTTATCTGTTTGAGATTTTGTGAATTAAACAGATAATTGGCAAGAATATAGTCGGTTCTTTCTTCTCTGGAATACGCATAATTTTCCTTATTCAGATATTCCAGAACAATACTGTAATCTAAATTTTCCGGTTTCTCCACTTTTCGCGAAATTATTTGAATTTCGTCAAAACCAAATCTGCCCAGATAATAATTCAGGTTTTCTATTTCATACCTGATAGCGCGCTCTGACAAATTTAGTTTATTTGCTATTTCTTTTAATTCTCCTGCTTCATCAAGCAGTATCAAAATATCCAGACTTTTTTTTGACAACATTTTTATCACCCCTGATACACTCACTAATAATTTACATCATAAAGTGTAAAAAGAAAACTACAAAATCATTCATAATTTTTTGAAAGGATTTTTTATAACTATGATTCCGCCAATATATCCAATACTTACCGCGAAAAAAACTTGAACCTTCATTCTATTTTTTTAATCATTTACAAATCTTTCCATTAACTTAATTATATATAAAAAGCAAAAATTAATTTTTTTTGTAATTAAAAAGATTCTCTGCTCTTTACTGCCCACACAAACAGTATAAAAAATGATTTCCAGTCAATGACTTTTCTATCCTAAGCCTGAATTATCAACGAAAAAAAATCTTTAAAAATTTTAATTTTCCTATTGACATTTTACTGTAAAAATGATATAAAATTATTAGCACTCTTATTAGGTGAGTGCTAAATTAATACGAGGTGATTATATGGAAAATAAATTTACTGAAAAAAGCGTGGAAGCCATCTCAGAGGCGCATAACTACGCTGTGAGATACAAAAGTCCGGATATGAAGGTAGAACATTTACTGCTTGCATTAGTCGGTCAAATGGAAGGATTAATACCCAAGCTTTTACAAAAAATGGGAATAAATACATCTAATCTTATAAATAAACTATCAGCTAAACTGGATACTTTCTCGAAAATAGAAGGTTCTTCAGGAGATCCCAGACCTAATGCAGAGTTAAACAGAGTTCTTGTGCAGGCCGAAGATTATATGAAGAAATTCCATGATTCTTATATCAGCACAGAACATTTATTCTTAGCTGCTTTTGATAATAATAACTTTCTAAAAGCAAATAATATAAATAAAGAACAGTTCGAAAATGTTCTTACCGATGTAAGAGGTAATAAAAGAGTAGACAATACTACTCCTGAGAATTCATACGATGCATTGGAAAAATACGGAAAAGACCTTGTGGAACTCGCAAGAAAAGGTAAAATCGACCCTATTATAGGAAGAGATACAGAGATAAGACGTGCTATACAGATTCTTTCAAGAAGAACCAAAAATAACCCGATTCTTATAGGTGAGCCTGGCGTTGGTAAAACAGCCATTGCCGAAGGAATAGCACAGAGAATACTTAAAGGTGACGTACCTGAGAGTCTGAAAGACAAGACTGTATTCTCACTTGATATGGGATCATTGATTTCCGGAGCAAAATACAGAGGTGAATTTGAGGAAAGATTAAAGGCAGTTATTAAAGAAATAGAAGACAGTGACGGAAGAATCATACTTTTTATAGATGAGGTACACACTATTGTGGGTGCAGGAAAAGGCGACGGTGCAATGGATGCGGGGAATCTTCTGAAACCTATGCTTGCCCGTGGAGATGCCAAAGTTATAGGAGCTACTACTATTGAAGAATACAGAAAATATATAGAAAAAGATCCCGCTCTTGAGCGTAGATTTCAGCCTATTTTGGTACCTGAATCTTCTGTAGAGGATACTATTTCTATACTCCGTGGTCTGAAAGAAAAATTCGAGACATTCCATGGTATAAGAATTACTGATAATGCACTTGTAGCTGCTGCTGTTATGAGTGACAGATATATAAGCGACAGATTTTTACCGGATAAAGCAATTGACCTAATTGATGAAGCCTCTGCGAAAATAAAGACAGAGATAGACTCTATGCCTACAGAGCTTGATGAGGTTACAAGAAAGGTATTACAGCTTGAGATTGAACGGGAAGCATTGAAAAAAGAAAAAGACAAGGCTTCACAGGACAGACTTGAGTCTCTGGAAAAAGAGCTTGCAGACCTTAATGAAAAGAAAAATACACTGCAGAGCCAGTGGGAAGCTGAAAAGCAGGAAGTGGACACTCTAAAGAAAATCAATGAGGAAATAGATAAAGTAAAATTAGAAATTCAGGAGGCTGAAAGAGTTTATGACCTGAATAGACTTGCTGAATTAAAGTATGGTAAACTAGCCGCGCTTGAGAAAAAGAAAGAACAGGAAGAAACAGACCTTGAAACAAAAAAAGACAGTGCAAGGCTTCTTAAACAAGAACTTGACAGCGAAGAAATAGCAGAAGTAGTAGGAAAATGGACTGGTATTCCAGTGTCAAAACTAATGGAAGGTGAAAAAGATAAAATACTTCACCTTGAAGATCATCTAAAAGCAAGGGTAGTAGGACAGGATGATGCTATCAAGGCTATCAGCGACACTATTATCAGATCGCGTGCAGGATTAAAAGACCCGAACAGACCAATAGGATCATTTATATTCTTAGGTCCTACAGGAGTTGGTAAAACTTATCTTGCGAAAACTCTTGCATATAATTTATTTGATGATGAGAATAATATTGTCAGAATAGATATGAGTGAATATATGGATAAATTCAGTGTTACAAGATTAATAGGAGCACCTCCGGGATATGTCGGATACGAAGAAGGCGGACAGCTTACAGAAGCTATCAGAAGAAAGCCGTACTCTGTTATACTTTTTGATGAAATAGAAAAAGCACACCCTGATGTGTTTAATGTTTTACTCCAGCTTCTTGACGACGGAAGACTTACAGACGGAAAAGGAAAAGTCGTAGACTTTAAAAATGCAATAATTATTATGACATCGAACTTAGGAAGCCATCTTATCCTTGAAGACCCTGAAATGAAGCCGGAAACAAGAGACGGTGTAATGAATGAACTTAAGATGAGATTCAGACCTGAATTTTTGAACAGGGTTGATGATATTATCGTCTTTAAAGCTCTTGATAAAGAAAATGTAAAAGGAATTGTACGTCTTGTACTTGATGATATCAATAAAAAATTAAAAGAACAGTATATGAGAATAGAATATACAGATGCAGCTCTTGACTTTATAGTAAAAGAGGCTTATGACCCGAGTTACGGTGCAAGACCTTTGAGAAGATTTGTTCAGAAAGATATAGAAACTAATCTTTCAAAAATGATTCTTTCTAATGAAGTAAAGGAAAATGATGTTGTACTTATAGACAGTGACGGTTATACATTGAGTTATAATGTTAATCTTCCTGTGTAAATAGTTTATGCTTAATACTTAACAAATAAAAATACAGCTGTATCAGATAGCAGATTTATGCTTTCGATACAGCTTTTTTATTAGATATATTATTTCACTCGGCTGCTTCTGTCATGTATTCTTTCATAATCAAAGAATCCGGATTATTCAGACGTCTTGTTATTTCTGTTGTTAATTTATCAGGAGGCATTGTTCCCACTTCCACACAAATATCATCTCTGCTATGGTTTATGGAAAATATTCCTTCTTTGTCAACCAATCTTACTGCTGTTTCCATTGCTTTCAGCCTAAAGAGAAATTCTTTCTCCCACTCTTTTTCATTCAGTATATTCCATGAAGGACGTGAAGAAAAAATATGACTAAATTTTTCATATCTGAATGCATAATAAGGACTATCAGCGTAAGACCATTTTATTTCCCGGGATTCATCAGCATTTTTATATAAATTTACCGCTCTATCTAAAGCTTCTTCCGACCATGCAGATATTAACGGCGGCAGACCCTCTCCTGTGGTTAAAAACGTACAATAATAAAACTTTTCATTATTATTAAAAAGTTCAGTAAGAACTTCTCTGAGTGCTGATACTATCTCACTGACAATTATATCAAATTCATCCTTCATTTTTCACCTTTATTCTAACAAATATATAATAAAACGGAAAAATCCTTACCCCAGCTTATCCCCGTTTTTCACAGCAATTCCCGAATCAGCCTGAATAAGTACCACGCCTTTATCACCGTATACTCCCAGCACCAAAACCTCAGACATAAAAGATCCTATTTGTCTGGGAGGAAAATTAACTACTCCTAATACCTGTCTTCCTTTTATATCTTCCGGCTTGTATAAATCCGTTATCTGAGCGCTGGATTTTTTCACCCCTATTTCCTCGCCAAAATCAACCCATACTTTGTAAGCCGGTCTCCTTGCTTCCGGAAACTCCTGCACATCGATTATTTCCCCCACACGTATATCAAGTTTCATAAAATCATCAAATACTGCCATTTTTCTGCTCACCTGTCCCTATTTTTTTATATTATTATAACACAACTTTATTTTTTATGGAAATTACTGGATAAACACACACACACATATAAAAAATTCCTGAATATCCGCCGAATATCACTGATCTATTTCAGCAACATCAGTATTTTCCGGTATTCAGGAACTTTTTTATTTATAATTTTTCATCTATTTTTTTACCAGCCAGACACATGTTTCATAAGGTTTCAGCATACTGTTTTCACAAGGTATTTTCATATTTGCAATAAGACATTCCCCGCTTTCTGCACTATTCATGATCCCTCTGTTTATTCCCGCTGCTTTGTCTGTAAGATTACATATTACATAAAGAATTTCCCCGTCAGTCTCACGTTTATAAATAAATGTATCTTCCGAATCTTCATCCAGTATTGTAAAGTTTCCGTCTCTTATAATATCGTATTCTTTTCTTAGCTTTATTAACTTCTTGTAATATGAAAATACAGATTTTTCACTTTTCAAATCTTCTTCCACATTTATCCCGTCTGCCATCTTCCCCATTTTTATCCATGGTTTTCCTGTGGTAAAGCCTGAATTTTCAGTATTGTCCCACTGAACAGGCGTTCTTGCATTATCACGAGAACGTTCTCGTAAAACTTCAAGAGCTTCCTCCGCAGTCTTTCCTGCATTCAGCATATTTTCGTATGCATTAAGTGATTCCACATCTTCATAATCGGCAATATTATCAAAATGTGCATTCAGCATTCCTATTTCTTCTCCCTGATAAATATAAGGCGTTCCCTGCATCATATGGATAAGTGTAGCAAGCATCGCAGCTGATTCATATCTGTATACATTTTCATTTCCCATTCTGCTTACTATACGCGGCTGATCATGATTGCACCAGAATAAAGCAAGCCATTCGTTTTCTTTTTCCATGCCGTTCTGCCATTTTGTAAAATATTCCTTAAGTTCCTTTATATCTGATTTCTGTAATTCCCATTTGTCTTTATTTTTATAATCCGTTTTCAGGTGATGAAAACTAAAAATCATTGAAAGTTCTTTATTTTCAGGCTTTGTATATTCTATACAGGCTTCCAGAGTCGTGGAAGACATTTCTCCTACTGTTATTACATTGTCATATCTGCTGAATACTTCCCTGTTCATCTCTCGCAGATACTCATGTATTTTAGGCCCGTCTGTATAATATTTTCTTCCGTCATCTGTAAAAGTATCCAGAGTGTCATCAGGGAAATTCTGTTCTTTTGACAGCAGATTTATCACATCAAGCCGGAATCCGTCTATACCAAGATCCATCCAGTATCTCATCATTTTATATATTTCCTGTCTCATCGGCTCGTATTCCCAGTTCAGATCAGCCTGTGTAACATCAAACAGATGAAGATAATAGCTGTCAGTTCTCTCATCAAGTTTCCATGCCGGACCGCCGAATTTTGATACCCAGTTATTAGGAAGTTTTCCTGTATTCTTTTTCCAGATGTAAAAATCTCTGTACGGATTATCTTCTGATTTTGAAGACTCCTTAAACCACATATGTTCTGTTGATGTATGATTTACTACAATGTCCATCATTACTTTCAAATTTCTTTTGTGAGCTTCCATAAGAAGATTTTGGAAATCATCCATTGTCCCGTAAACAGGATCTATATTATAATAATCAGCGATATCATATCCGTTGTCATTCCCCGGACTCACATACATCGGAGTCAGCCATATATATTCTACTCCCAAGTCTGCAATATACGGAAGCCGGCTGATTATTCCGTTAATATCCCCTGTCCCGTCACCATTACTGTCCTGAAAACTTTTGGGATAAATCTGATATACACTCATTTTTTTATAATCCGTCATTTCTTTTCTCCTTTGCAAAAATATATTTTACACCCGTTGTTTCTGCTTTATCATAACTTATTTAAACAAGTTTGTCAATCTTTTTAAAAACAAAATTTTCCGTTTTTTATTATTAATTTTTATAATTAAACAACAGCATAAAAAGCTTGATTGACCTTTTTATTATTCTGTGATGTAAGATAACTATATTTAATTTATATGGCATTTTTTATGAAGAAAATATCCCTTCTGCAAAATTTTTCCTTTCATCTTGGTGATAACTTTAAATATTAATATATAAATAAAAAAACAGGAAATCTTAATATGAATTCCCTGTTTTTCTACTCTCAAAACTTTATAATTATACTTGGAACATTTTTGTACAGTCCCGTGAAATTTCTACTCTTCTACTATCTCTATCTTATCTGCATCTATTATTATATCTGTATAATGGTATCTGGAATTAGAATGAAGAAGAAATCCGGAAATCCTTACATTTTTGCCGATCAAATGATCCGGCTCCATCTTGGCAGAATCAAAACTCAGCTGAATCTGCGGTACATCATATACAGGATCAAAAATTTCGTATCTGTTTCTAACCTCGGTATCTGTGGATTTTATTATATTTATCGGATTATCAAGAACTATAAAATATGGATAAATAACTGCATTTTTGTTATATCCTGCAGGGTTTTTTATTTTTTTCCTGATAAGTTTTCCCTGAATAACTGTATCTTTTATTCCGTAATAATAAACTGCCCTGTCTGATACAGCAATAACCGATAATAAGACCAATAAGCATAAAATAATTTTTTTCAAAGCTGTTCACCTCTATTGCTTTCATTTGATTTATCTATATTTCCATCAGTATATTTTCATCTGATAACTCAATTTACATATACATTATACTACATTTGAAAGAATAATTTAACCAGTACTTTGACAGAATCAATTTTATAAGAAAAATAAGCTGTTTGATGAAATATTTATTTTAAATGAAAAAAATTTATAGACTTCTCCTAAAAATTTTGTTATAATTTCCCCATCTGATTTATATTTATGGAGGTGTTCATTGTGAAAAACTTAAAAATTCAATTTTTTATAATTGATAATTTATATCATAAGCCGGCTTTTATTAGTTCTGATAATGCTGATTTTTTAACGTACAGTGAAATACTGCTGCTGGATATACCAGCATACATATCAGAAAAAGAATATTTTAGTGAAGCAGAGAATATAAAGAGGGAATTTCCTAAGAAATCCCCATATATTACAGATATAGTAAAGGAAAAGAGTCCATTGGCTTTTATTTCCTGATTGTAATAATAATTATGTTTTCATGACTTCCTTACAGGAAGTTTTTTTTATGCAAAATATTTATAAAATTAAAATTTGAAAGGAGTCGCAATGAGTTTAAAAATATTTGCCGAATTAATTGACGAACAAACAAAAAATCAAATCATAAGTATTCATGAGCAGGAGCATTATAAAAATCAAAAGATCAGAATTATGCCCGACTGCCATTTAGGAAAGGGATCATGCATAGGTTTTACGCAGGAAATGACTTCTTCTCTTGTTAATCCTGCCTTTGTAGGTGTGGATATAGGCTGCGGCGTTACCATGATGATTTTTAAGTCTGCTAAAAATATAGACCTTGATTATCTTGATAAAACAATAAAAAATAATATTCCGTCAGGGATGAACAGAAATAAAAATCCGTTTAGATATGAAAAATATGTTTCACAGGACTTTGATAATAAAATAAAAGAATTATGCGAAAATATAACTGTTATTAACTATGAAGATGTAAAAAACAGCCTTTGTTCTTTGGGAGGAGGAAATCACTTCATAGAAATGGGATATAAATTAATAGATAATGAGCATTTTTACTATCTTACAGTGCATAGCGGAAGCAGAAACTTCGGATTGAAAGTAGCCGAACATTATATTAAGGAATCCAGAGAACAAAACAAAGAAATCGCACAATTCAATATAGCACTGCGTGAGAAAGTGGAAAAATTAAAGGCCGAGAACAGACATGCCGAAATAGAAGACTTTATCAAAAATGAAAGAAAATCTTACTTCCCGGAGTATGTCGAATTAATTGACGGAAATGACGGATATTTCAGAGATCTTGACATTGCCCAAAACTTCGCACATCATAACAGAATTGCCATGCTTGGTGAAATTTATGAGCTTCTTGAAAGAGAATATGACCTTGAAAAACAAGATATTATAAACAGTACACATAATTACATAGATTTTTCGGGTAAAAATCCTGTTTTAAGAAAAGGTGCCATCTCTGCTAAAAAAGATGAGCTTATTATCATACCATTTAATATGAGAGACGGAATAATTCTCGGAAAAGGTAAAGGCAACGAAGACTGGAACTGCTCTGCCCCTCACGGCGCAGGACGTGTATTATCCAGAACAAAAGCAAACGAGCAGCTTAAAGACAGTAATATTGATGAGATAATGTCTGGCGTATACACTACTACTGCACAATATTGTATTGACGAACTTCCTGCAGCTTATAAACCTGTTGAAGTAATACTTCCGGTTATAGAGCCTTCTCTTGAAGTCATTGATACTATCAAACCAATTTATAACTTTAAAGCAAAATAAAGAGAGTCTGAGGAACAGCTTGTTTAACAGGCTCTCATATATAATTTTCTTATTGATATGTAATAATTCTTTTCTCTGAATCTTTTTCAAATAATTATCTTATCTGTATTTTTCAAGTGCTATTTTTAATTTCAGTATATTAATAAATCAAACCATCATATTTCAAATCTATGAGATCACAAAAACATCACACTCCTTTGCTGTTACCTTATATCTTTTATAAAAAAGGAACCTTAAAAAATTTCCACAGTTTTTCTTTGTGTCTATTTTCGGTTCCTTTTTATTTTAATATAGCTTTTTCCGCTTCTATTATTAAATAAACAGAATTTCCATTTAATAATATATGTCAATTTTAAAATACTGCTTTTAATGTAACGCCCACTCTGTAATCGTCATGATTATCATTACTTACTTTATAATCTCCTGTTAGGAAGATTCCGTATCTGTCTTTTGCTTCTACCCCGATCATTGCTTTAGTTCTTATTTGTCCTTCGCTTTTTTCAGGTTTTACAAGTTTATGGTAATCACTTTCCGCTGCTGTGAGTTTTGCATATTCTCTTTCGTCCAGATCTCCAAGTTCATATTCATATGCCACATCTAATGCCCCTTTTACTTTCCAGCTTTCGCTGTTTCCAAAAGGTATTTCACCTTTTAATTCCACACCGGCTCTTGGTTTTACGCTCCATGCATCATTTCCTTCTACTTTCAGACTTTCAATCCCGTCCTCATTAAATGTCGGTCTTGTTGCATACATTGCTCTGACTCCGCCGTAAGGTGTAATACTTGCTTTTTTACCAAGGCTGAATTCCTTACCAAGTATATTATCACTTGTTATGCTGTATGTTTCATATGTTCCATTCATTTCTGATCTTCCAGATGATGATGCCCAGTCTATATTTCTGTCTATATTGTGAATTCCCGCTCTTCCTGTAAGATCATTTTTTAACTCCCAGCCGTTTGTCTTATATTTATTATTGTAGTGCTATAGTAAAGTAGGAACACCAAAATCTAAACAATGATATAATAAAAAAAGAAAGAGGTGTTTTGAAATG
>NZ_JAMZGM010000009.1 GCF_024158605.1 Sebaldella sp. S0638
TTTTCATAATAAAGTCCTCCTGTTTTTAGTTTATCATAAAAAGATTTTTTTATTTACAGACTTTTTATCACAGGCTCTTTTATTTTGAATATTATAAAAGTAAATTCACTATCATAGAGGTTTCTTTAGTCTCTGACCGCTCTTTTTGGAACATCAGGAGCAATATGATGTTGAATTCACTTTCTTCACCTGAATGAAGTATTTTTCTTTTTTCAGGTTTACCTTTTATACCGGCAGGATTTTATAAATTGTTTTTATCCTGTTTCACATCCAACGCCGGCTGAATACATCAACAATACATCCGTTATCACATTTACATTCCTATATATTTAAAAATCTCTTATTAATATTTCCAGAAACTGTTTAATGTTTAAAAAATCATTATCCTCTTTTTTAGTTGCTGTTTCATTTTGTTTCTTAATCTTATCCTTGGTTATTCACTCATTTTCTATTTGAGTTTAGTGTAAAAATAAAAAGATTCGCAGAAGAGATAAGAAAAAAGTAAAATTTCTTATTTTAATAGTAAAATTTAAATTTGAATTTGAAAAATCAGGAAGGTGAACTTATGAAAAAATTATGTAAACAGATTCTGTGTTCTACGTTTATGGTTTTAATTATTATTTCCTGCAGCAGCACTCAGGGACCTACAGAGAAACAATTTATGGAATCAAAACAACAGAAGTGGACAGAATTATCTACAAAATACGACAGTCCTTATTTTGACGGAAAAGAACAGGAAAATCTTTCCCCTGAAGTATTAGCTGACTGGTGGACAGTATTAGAGGATGACACTCTTACAGAGCTTATAACATTATCCCTGAAAAACAACAGAAACTTACAGGAAGCAAGGGCAAAAGTCAATGAAGCAAGAGCAGCACTGGGAATAAGTCAGGCAGAGCTTCTTCCGTGGCTTGACAGCAACAATGCCTGGGGAAGAGCAAAAATACCCGAAAGTTTTCCCGGACAAAGCGGAATATATGAAGTTTACAGGCTGGGAATAGATGCATCATGGGAGATTGATATTTTTGGCGGAAACCGTTATAAAACAGATGCGGCAAAATCAGATTTACTTGCACAGAATGCACAGCTTCACTCTACGTGGGTTTCCCTTACTTCAGAAATAGCTGTTAATTATGTCTCTCTGAGAACATTACAGGAACGCCTGACAATAGCTGAAAACAATCTGGCTTTACAGGAGAGTACAGTTAAGTTATTACAGTCAAAATATAAGAACGGACTGATTGATGAAATGAATCTGAATCAGGCAAAATATACAGCTAGTCAGACTAAAGCGATTATTCCCTCTATTAAAATAAATATTGAAGAAATAATGAATAATTTGTCCCTGCTAACAGGACAAATACCCGGAAGTCTTGAAAAAAAGCTGTTAGAGAAAAAAGAACTTCCTGATATAAATGAAATGATATATGTGGGAATTCCCGCAGAAGCTTTAAGGCAAAGACCTGATATACAGGCGGCTGAACACCAGCTGGAATCACAGATTGCCCGTACTAAATCTGCACGTACCGACCTGCTGCCTAAGTTAAAATTATTCGGCTCAATAGGGCTGGAAAGTATTAGCAGCGGATCATTATTATCAGGAGCAAGTCAGGGATTTTCGCTTCTTCCCCAGATTACTTTTCCTATTTTTCACGCGGGAGCCATAAGAAAAAATATAAATGTACAGTCTGCCAGAGAAGAACAGTATCTTGCTGTTTATGAAAATACTGTCCTGAATGCTGCTGCCGAAGTAAGAAATTCACTGGTAGCTATAAGTCAGGAAACAGAAAAAAATACTGCTTTAAAAGAGGGGGTAGACAGTGCTGCTGCTGCTTTAAAAATAGCACAGAAGAAATACAATAACGGTTTACAGGATTACCAGGGTGTTCTTGATGCACAGCGTTCGCTGTTATCCATGCAGGATCAGTATGCAATAAGCAACGGTCAGAAAATCACAAATTTAGTAGGTTTATTTAAAGCGTTAGGGGGCGGCTGGAAACCTCTGACTCAGGATGATATAACAACAACAGGTGAAAAATAACTTTTACATTTTATAGCTTTTTAGGAGGGAAAAATGGATAAACAAGAGGTATTTTCGAAAATAAAAAATAAGAAAAAAATAATTATTCCGGTAATTATTATAATTATTGGTATTGTGATATGGTCTGTATACAGCAAAAAGAAGGAAAGTAAAGACATTATACTATATGGAAACGTAGATATCAGACAGGTATCACTGTCTTTTAACGCTAATGACAGAATAGATAAAATCTTCGTGGAAGAAGGAGATGAAGTAAAAGAAGGACAGCTGCTGGCTACTCTGGATACAGAAAGTCTGTCTCTTCAGATAGAAAAAAGTAAAGCTAAAATAGAAGCACAGAGATATGTAGTTTTACGTCTGAAAAACGGAACAAGACCCAAAGAAATATCTCAAAAGCTGGCACAATTAAATGCTGCCAAAGCAGAAGCCGAAAATGCCGGTATACTGTTACGAAGAGTTCAAAATACTTATTCAGATTCTGAAGGGCGTTCAGTAAGCAAGCAGGAAATAGATGATGCAAGATCAAAGGTCAAAGTGACTTCTGCTCAGGTAAAAGAGGCTAATGATGCTTACCAGCTGGCTGTAACCGGCCCGCGTAGAGAAGATATCGCAGAAGCAGAGGCAGAATTAAAAGCTGCAACAGCTGAATTAGCATTACAGGAGTATTTACTAAGCCAGACCCAGTTAAAATCACCGATTAATGCAGTTGTGCGTTCCCGTCTGCAGGAACCGGGTGATATGGCTTCTCCTCAGCGTGCTACTTTTCTTCTTGCAGTAAACGAGAAAAAATGGATACGCGCTTATATTCAGGAAATACAGCTGGATACTATAAAACCCGGAATGGAAGTCGATGTCTATATTGACAGTTTTCCCAACAGTCCTATGAAAGGGCAGATTGGTTATATATCTTCAGTGGCTGAGTTCACACCGAAAACTGTACAGACAGAGGAACTGAGAACATCTTTGCTGTATGAAATCAGAGTTTATGTCGATGACACCAAAGATATACTGCGTATGGGCATGCCTGCTACAATAAAAATTATCAAACCCACTGACAAATCAGCTAACAGTATGAAAAACAGGGAGCAATTCTTATGAACGAAGAAAATGTAATTATTGCGGAAAATTTATATAAACAATTTATTTCTAAATCATCAAAAAAAGAAGTAACAGAAGCTCTTAATAATATTAATATAAAAGTTCCCGCTGGAAAACTTACTGCATTAATCGGCCCTGACGGTGCAGGAAAAACTACTTTTATGCGTCTGGTATGCGGTCTTATGCTTCCAAGTGAAGGAAATCTCACTGTACTTGGAATAAACACAAAGGATAATCCTCAGGAAATCCAGAATAAAATAAGTTATATGCCGCAGCGTTTCGGCCTTTATGAAGATTTGAGCGTTCAGGAAAATCTTAATCTTTATGCTGATCTGCATGGGATTTCTCAGGAGAAACGTATAGAACGTTTTAGCGAGCTTTTGAAAATGACAGGGTTAGAACCCTTTACCAAAAGGCTTGCCGGAAAATTATCAGGAGGTATGAAGCAGAAACTGGGTTTAGCCTGTACACTTATCCGGACACCCGAACTTCTGTTATTAGATGAGCCGACAGTCGGGGTAGACCCTCTTTCAAGAAGAGAGTTATGGGAAATTCTGCAAAAACTTGTTGGAGATGAAAAAATAACAATTCTCGTAAGTACAGCTTATATGGATGAAGCAGAACTCTGCCAGAAAATAATAGTAATGCATAAAAGTAAAGTTCTCGCTGAGGGGACTTCGAAAGATTTAGCCTTAAAAGCCGAGGACAGATGTTTCAAAATTATGCCTCCCGCGGGAATGCCCTCGCGAATTTTGCAGTCAAAACTGCTTGACCAAAAAGAAAATATTGTTGATGCTGTTCCTGAAGGAGGAGAAGTACGGTTTATAAGCCGTACAAAGGAGGTTTCTAACAGCGTTAAACAGATAAAAGATAATTTACAAATTGAAAAGGTTGATTCACGGCTTGAAGACGGATTTATGGTTTTGCTTCATGACTATGAAAGCAGTCATAAAGAAAAAACAGAAGAAATGATTCCTCTGGAATTTCCTGAAAACTTCAAAATATCAGATCAGATTGATATAGAAGTCAAAAATCTTGTACGAAAATTCGGTGATTTTACAGCTGTGGGCAATACTTCCTTTCAGGTACACAGAGGAGAAATATTCGGGCTGCTGGGTCCAAACGGAGCAGGAAAAACTACTACTTTCAGAATGCTATGCGGACTGCTTCCTGCAACAAGCGGCTTTCTCTCTGTGGCAGGCGTTAATCTCAGAAAAGCAAGAACACAGGCGAGAGCTAATGTCGGATATGTTGCACAGAAATTCTCTTTGTATTCGACTTTAACTGTAGATGAAAATCTGAAATTCTTCGGCGGAGTCTATGGTTTGAAAAGAGAAAAATTAAGAAAGAGAATGGATGATGTAAAAGAACAGTTTGATCTTACAGGACTGGATACAAAGCCGAGCGGCGAACTGCCCGGAGGATTTAAACAGCGTTTATCAATGGCTGTAGCTCTTCTGCATGAACCCAAGATACTTTTCCTTGATGAGCCTACAAGCGGTATTGATCCTCTTGCAAGACGTACTTTCTGGCGTCAGATAACAGCCCTTGCTGCTGAAGGAACTACAATAATAATTACTACACACTTTATGGAGGAAGCAGAATACTGCGACCGTATTATGATACAGGATCAGGGAAAAATGCTGGTTCTGGGTACTCCTCAGGAGGTAAGGGAAAAGGCTGGAAAAAATGTAATAACAATGAATCAGGCATTTATTGAAATAATAGGACAGAGCCGTTCGCAAAAGCAGGTAGTCTAATAAGGAGAAGATTATGATCAGAAATAATTTTTTAATACGTCTTACTGCAATGGTAAATAAAGAATTTCGTCAGCTGATCCGTGATAACAGCAGTATTCTAATCGGAATATTTTTACCTATTATTCTTATATTTATTATAGGTTACGGTGTTTCTCTGGATGTGAAGAAAGTCCCTGTGGCAGTGGTGCTTGAAGATACCTCTCCCACAGTTTATGACGTTTTCAGCTTTCTTAACGGATCAGAGTATTTTTCACCCCTTTATGTAACATCAATGCATGATGCAAAAAAACTAATGGATAAAAGGGAGGCTGATGCTATTATCAGAATTCCTCCTGATTTTTCAGAAAATTTATATAAACAGGAAACTAAAATACAGCTGATTTTATATGGTGTGGATTCCAGTACAGCTACAATTGTAAAAGGATATGTAGAAAGTGCCGTAAAACAGTGGGAAGCACTAAACGGATATAAATTTACAGACAGTCCGGATATGAGCAATATAACCGTGGAAAACAGAATATGGTTTAATGATGCCAATTCAAGTATCTGGTATTTTATTCCCGGACTAATAGTGCTTATAATAACTATCGTGGGAGTATTTCTTACTGCTCTGGTTATGGCGCGTGAATGGGAACGGGGAACATTGGAGTCACTGTTTATTTCCCCTGTAAAACCTTTGGAAATATTATTATCAAAGATGATTCCGTATTTTTGTATAGGAATAATCGGACTTGACCTTTGTCTTGTTGCAGCCAGATATTTATTCAAAGTGCCTATACACGGTTCTCTGACTATTATCATTCTGTGCTCTATGCTTTATCTGTTTACTACTCTCGGAATGGGACTAATTATATCTTCCATTACCAAAAATCAGTTTTTGGCCAGTCAGATAGCATTAGTCGTAAGTTTTCTGCCGGCAATGATGCTGACAGGGTTTCTCTTTGATCTACGGAGTGTTCCCGTTTTTATTCGAAGTGTGGGGCAGATATTACCGGCAACATATTACTTACAATTACTAAAATCTCTGTTTCTCGCAGGAAACAACTGGGATTTGATTATCAAAAACTGCTTGATACTAGCTGCTTACGCTGTGTTTTTCGTTTCCGCAGCTTTGAAAGTAACTAAAAAAACCTTAGAATAAGAGAGTGATATAGATGGATACTATTATGACATTTTTATCAAAATTTAGAAATATGTGTAAAAAAGAACTTTTAAGCACTTTGAAGGATCCCGCCACAAGAATAGTGCTTTTCCTTCCGGTTGTTTTGCAGACTATTTTATTTGGATATGCAGCTACTTATAATCTTGATAATGTACCATATGCCATTATTGATAACAGCAGAAGCAAAACTTCCGCCGAGTTTCTTTCCAAACTTGACGGAACAGGTGTTTTCCAACGTATACAAACTCTGATGAATGCCGGCGAGATCGCTAAAAGTATAGATTCCAACAAAGTAATGATGGTAATAAATATAGATTCAGATTTTGAAAGAAATCTTGCTGAGGGGAATCCCGCTTCGATTCAGGTAATTACAGACGGGCGTAATACTATGACTGCAGCAGTGGCTTTAGGGTATATCAGTGATATTGTCGGGGAATATAATGCCGAAAGAGACGGGGGAAAACAGCTTATAAACATTGAAACACGGGCATGGTATAATCCTAACCTTATTACCAGATGGACTTTTCTTCCGGGAATGATAGCAGTCTTCAGTCTGATACAGATTTTGATGCTTGCAGGATTATCTGTTGCCAGAGAAAGAGAGCAGGGGACTTTTGACCAGCTGCTTGTTACTCCTCTTTCTTCTACTGAAATTTTAATGGGGAAAGCTGTGCCTCCTATACTCATAGGCATGCTGCAGGTAACGTTTATACTGCTTTCATGTATATTTTGGTTTAAAATACCGCTGAGCGGTTCATTAATTACATTATACCTTACTGTTTTTATATTTATGGTCAGCTGTACCGGAATAGGATTGTCCATATCGGCAATTTCCACAAGTATGCAGCAGGTAATGGTGTATACTTTTGTTCTTATGATGCCGATGGTTTTATTATCAGGTCTGGCAACACCTGTGCGTAATATGCCCGAAATTCTTCAGATAGCTACTTACGCTAATCCTCTCCGTTTTGGAGTGGAAGCTATAAGAAGGGTTTATCTCGAAGGCAGCAGTCTGGCTCAGGTTGCCCATAACTTTATCCCTATGGCAGCTGTCGCAGCCGTCACTCTTCCGTTGGCTGTCTGGTTATTTCGGAATAAATTAACTTAATTTGTAAAGTAGGTAGTTTATGAAAAAAGAAAAAATTATTCCTGATCATGAAAATATAAAGGAAACAAAGGCTTTGATCATTGATTGTGCAGGCAGCTTAATAGCAAAATACGGTTATGCAAAAGTAACGAGCAAAAGTATCTGCGAAAAAGCAAAAGTAAATATGGCAGCTATAAATTACCATTTTGGCAGCCGTGCAGGATTATATGTAGCTGTCCTGAAAGAGATCCACGACTTTTTAATCAATGTCGACGAACTGAATAAACTGTATTTAAGTGATTTATCCCCAAAAGAAAAGGTGGAAATATTTATTGATCTTTTTGTAAAAAGTCTGTCTAATGATAAAAACTGGTATATAAAAATACTGGCAAGAGAAATCGTTGATCCTTCACCGTTTATAAATCAGATATTATCACAAGAAACTCTTTTAAAATTAGATATTATCTCAAAAATATTCAGTGAATACACAAAACTGCCTGTTACAGACCTCAAATTATACAGCTGTATCCTTAATGCTACATCATCATTTATTGTTATATTTTTAGCACATAATACATTTGAACTTTTACCAGTGACATATTCCGATAAAGATTTAATAACTCATTTGAAAAGATCAATATTTGCCGGGTTAGACGAATTTAAAAATGAACACAGTTAAATAAGTTCATAATCCATGAATGTTGATAAAGTGAACGTCGGAGAAAAACAGCAGATCCTGAAAGTGTAATAAGGAAATCATAAATTTATCTATTTTGATAGATTTTCTAAACTTTTGTATTATAATTCATACTAAGCATAAATTATTCTGATACCATAATCTGTAAAAAAACTATTTAAAGGAGCAGAAATATGTATAGAAATGAATATCCAAGACCGGACTTTGTGAGAAAAGACTGGACTTGTCTAAACGGCACATGGGATTTTGAATTTGACGATAATAATATCGGTATGGCATCAAAATGGTATAAAAAAGATCATAAACTTACGAAAAAAATCAATGTTCCTTTTGTTTTTCAATCAAAGCTGAGTGATATTGATACAAATGATTTTCATGATTTTATCTGGTATAAAAGAAATTTCAAAATTGAAGGTTCGTGGAAAAATAAAGATATTTTACTGCATTTCGGAGCTGTGGATTACAGATGTCTTGTTTTTATTAACGGAGAACTGGCTGGAAGCCATGAAGGCGGGCATACTTCCTTTTCTTTCAATATAACAAATTATCTTACATGGGATGAAGAGGAAATTACAGTATTTGTGGAAGATCCTTCAGAAGATGAAACTATACCGAGAGGAAAACAGCACTGGATTAAAAACCCTGAGAGTATCTGGTACAAGCGTTCGAGCGGTATCTGGCAGTCTGTCTGGCTTGAACCTGTTAATAAAAACCACATTACGGATTTTAAGTGTACCCCTTTATTTGATCAGGGTTCTGTAAAATTTCACATAAAAACAAGACTTCCCGAAGAAAATACCAAGATTATGGTAAAAATTTCATTCAAAGATACTTTGATTGTACAGGATGTAATAAATATCAGCGGCACAGAAATCACACGTGTTTTTGATATTTTTCAAAAGAAAATTTTCAGAGGATGCACACATGGTCCGGGCTGGACATGGACTCCTGAAAATCCTAATTTATTTGATGTTACACTTACACTTGTAAATAACGATGAGATTATAGATGAAGTAGACAGTTATTTTGGTATGAGAAAAATACATACTGAAAATGGAAAAGTATATCTGAATAACAGACCTTATTACCAAAGACTGGTTCTGGATCAGGGATACTGGCCTGACAGTCTGATGACAGCTCCTTCTGATGAAGATTTCAAAAAAGACATCATACTGGCAAAAGAAATGGGATTTAACGGATGCAGAAAACACCAGAAGATAGAGGACTGCCGTTTTCTTTACTGGGCTGACAAACTCGGCTATATTGTGTGGAGCGAAATGCCAAGTACCATTTCCTATGATTCAAACTCTGTTGCCAGAACTACAAATGAATTAATAGAGTCTGTAAACAGAGATTATAATCATCCCTGTATTGTCACATGGGTCGCATTAAATGAAAGCTGGGGTGTCTCAGAAATTAATTATGATAAAATACAGCAGAATCATTCGCTTTCTTTATATCATATGCTTCATTCACTTGATAATACCAGACTGGTTATTACAAATGACGGATGGGAAACTACAAAAACCGATATCTGTGCTGTACATAATTATCACCACGGCACAAAAGACGAAAAAGAAAAATATGAGACTTTTATCAAAGATTTAAGTACAAAAGAAGAAATTCTGGAATCAAAACCGGCTGGCCGTAATATTTATGCAGATGGCTTTGAGCATATGGGCGAACCTGTTATGCTTACTGAATTCGGAGGGATAGGATATGATAAGACACGTCCGGACGGATGGGGCTATACTGTTGCTTCCAATGAAACCGAATTCATTCAGGATCTGGAACGTGTTTTTGATGCAGTCAGAAAATCAAAAGTTCTTACAGGATTCTGCTATACGCAGTTTACAGATGTAGAACAGGAAATAAACGGACTTCTTACTTATTCCCGTGAACCAAAATGTGATCTGGAAATTATAAAAAATATTATAGAAAAATAATATCCCTAAATAAATCTTTTTAAACAAAAAAACAGGATTACATTATATGTAATCCTGTACTTTATTTATTAACTATTTTTTTCTTATGTTATAGAAAGTGTTAATTCCTTCGTAAATTGCTTCTTCAGCCAAGTCATCTTCGATTCTTAATAACTGGTTGTATTTAGCCATTCTGTCTGTTCTTGAAGCAGAACCAGTTTTGATCTGACCTGCATTTGTAGCTACTGCTATATCAGCTATAGTATCATCTTCAGTTTCTCCTGATCTGTGAGATATAACTGCTGTGTATCCTGCTTTTTTAGCCATTTCTATAGCATCAAGAGTTTCTGTTAATGTACCGATTTGGTTAACTTTGATTAGGATAGAGTTAGCTATTCCTTCTCTGATTCCTCTTGATAATCTTTCAGTATTAGTTACGAATAAATCGTCTCCTACTAATTGTACAGTTTTTCCTAATTTCTCAGTAAGTTTCTTGAAACCTGCCCAGTCATCTTCTGCTAAACCGTCTTCTATTGAAATAATAGGGTATTTAGCAACAAGACCTGCATACCAGTCTACCATTTCTTCAGATGTTCTTACTACTCCGCCTTCTCTTTTGAAGTGGTAAGTATATGTATCTCCGTCTTTTTTAGCGAATTCACTTGAAGCTGCATCTAATGCAAATGTAATTTCTTCACCTAATTTATATCCTGCTCTTTCTACTGCCTGAGAAATTATATCAAGAGCTCCTTCTGTTCCGTTGATCTTAGCCGGTGCATATCCACCTTCGTTACCAACATTTGTAGAATCTCCGTTTTCTTTAAGGATTTTTCCTAAGTGATGGAATATTTCAGCACCCATTCTTAATCCTTCTTTATATGTTTTTGCTCCTACCGGCTGAACCATAAATTCTTGTACGTCTACAGCCGAATCAGCATGCGATCCTCCATTAAGGATATTCATCATAGGAACTGGTAATTCTTTAGAATTAACTCCTCCTAAATATCTGTATAAAGGTAAACCAAGCTGGTTAGCAGCTGCTTTTGCTACTGCAAGCGACACACCCAGAATAGCATTTGCCCCTAATTTCCCTTTATTTGGTGTTCCGTCTAATTCTATCATAGCTTTATCCACAGCTACCTGATCTAAAGCGTCCATTCCCATTAAATGGTCAGCTATTACTGTATTAACATTTTCTACAGCTTTTAGAACTCCTTGTCCAAGGTATCTGCTTGTATCCTTATCTCTTAATTCCACAGCCTCATGCTCACCTGTAGATGCTCCAGATGGTACAGAAGCTCTTCCCATCGCACCTCCTGATAGGTAAACTTCCACTTCTACAGTAGGGTTCCCTCTTGAATCCAATATCTCCCTAGCGTGGATATCTTCAATAATAGTCATTATACTACCTCCATAAATTTTATTTACATAATAATATTACCATATTATACTTCATTTTTCAAAGACTTTTTTGTACAAAAAACTTATTTAATATGACGTTATTCCTAATCAAAAACAAATATAAGAATAATTCTGTTTTTAATTTTATGCTGCAGTGACCGAATGATGTCACAAAATAATTTTGTTTTTTAAAATACCTGCTTTCCCGTTAATGGAAAAGCAGGCTTGTTTTATAATAATTTATCAAGTTCTTCTGTTGCGTATTTTAATGCCTCTTCATTTCTTATCTGACTCTTTACTTCTTCAAAAGTACGCTTTTTATATGGAACTTCATTTGTTTTTACCATTAGGAAGTATCCGCCGTTAAATTCATATTCCAGAATTTCGTTTACTTTTGAAGCAAATAATTTTCTATTAGCTTCTTCTACGAATCCGATTCCCGGCACTGCAGAATTTTCGTATATTTTCTTAAACACTTCTTTTACTTCATACTTGTATTTATCCTGATCTATAACATCTGTCCAAGTTACTTTCTTCTCGTCAAGTTCTTTTTTCAGACCCTGAAGTCTGCCTATAAGGTCTGTTCTTGAAGCTTCCGACGGTTTTGGAAGTAACAGGATGTGACTTACTTTCTTTTTATCAGCATTAGCCGGGTCTACATCTTCCACATAGATAAGGTGCGATCCGAATTCTGTCTGAACCGGTCCTATAATTTGCCCTTTTTGTGCTGTTTTTATTGCTTCCAGAAATTCCGGAACAAAGTTAGTGCTAGAATCAACCCATCCGAGTTCTCCGCCCTGATCTTTACTTCCCGGATCTTCACTTACTTTTTTTGCTGTTTCTGCAAAATTCTCAGGTGTAAGGGTTTTCTTTAAGTCCTCAGCTTTTTTCTTTGTAGCTTCCTTATCTGCTTCTGTAGGATCAAAGAAACTTCCTACCACATATCCGCCTACACTGTGTCTTATATCATATTTCCCCGGATCTGTATCATATATTTTCTTTAAGTCTGCATCAGACGGATTATATGAACTTACCAGATATACAAAATATCTTTTCCCTAAATCTCTAAGCTCGTCTACACCTACAAAGTCAGGTGATGCCTTAAGCCCTTTTTCCTTAGCTGCTTTACCTACAGCTACAAGATTATCAAGGTCTTTTTGTATACTTTCACGCACTTTGGCAACAAGCTCTTCATTGTACTCTGTTCCCGCTGAAACTACCATCATCAGGATTCTTGTGTACATCAGACCTTCTTTGAATGAATACCCGTCTTTTTCCGCTACGGGTTTTACCGTTTCTTCATATAGTTTCTTTATTTCATCATCTTTAAATACTATTTTTGCTTTTTCTCTCTGTTTTTCTATTAATGAATTTCTTATCAGATCAGAATATTCTTTTGCCACATAATCCTCTAATGTTGGTTTTACCTGTTCAAAAGTCTGATCCTGAAAATCTGTATATCTGTACATTTCATAATATTTTTTCAGATCTTCGTCAGAAAGCTTGTGTGCTTTTTGCTGTGATTCAAGAACTCTAGTCACTTCTATACTTTCCTTGATCATTCTTTTCAGCTCTTTTTCATTGGCAATTCCCATTGACTGCAGGTAGTTAAGGAAACTTTCCCCATTAGGCATTCCTGCTTTTATCTCATTTACTTTATCATTAATTTCTTTATCGCTTGCTTTTATTTTTAAATCTTCAGCGCTGCTCGCCAACAGGGCATTTGACACTAATTCTCCTAATATTACTTTTTTGACTATATCATCAGGTACTTCACTCTTATCTTCTATACCTTGCTGTGCTTTCATTGATTTTATCTGCATTACTTTATTCTTTACCCCGAGTACGCCACGTTCCAGATCCAGTCTATATATCTTATGGCCGTTCACTTCTGCAATGACTTCATTATTCTTCTGAATATTTTTGCCTGCTCTGATACTCTCGCCGATTTTCAAGAAAATCGGTACAAGCATCGCTGCAATGAATAAAACAGACAGTGGTACCATCAGCTTTTTAAATTTTCTAAGTGCCATTTTTCCTCCTATTTTTGATTAACTTCTTACAATTATACCAATTTATTGCATTTCTTTCAAGAAAAAAAGCCACGATTTCTCGTGGCCTTTATTTTATTTAGTCTAAAGCTTCAAATTGATCTTTTCCTACAGCACATAAAGGACATACCCAGTCTTCCGGTAAATCTTCAAATGCTGTCCCTGGAGCTATACCGCTGTCAGGATCTCCTATTTCAGGATCGTAAACATATCCACATACTAAACAAACCCATTTTTTCATATTTTCTTTTCCTCCTGTATTTTTTAAGTATTTTATTTATTGATTTTAGCTTCTTGCACCTAATTCTTTGTCAAGCAGATACATTGACGCACTGTTTGTAACACCTAATAATTTTATTTTATCAATTATTTCAGTTACGTTTTCTTCTTCTTCTATCTGTTCTGTTACGAACCATTGAAGAAATATTTCCGTAGCATAGTCATTTTCTTTTCTTGCCAGTGCATAAATTTTATCTATAGATTTTGTTACTGCCTGCTCATGAGCAAGAGAATCCTTGAATACTTCCTCTGCATTTTTCCAAGAAGACTTAGGAGCCTCAATAGCTGCCAGTGTAACAGTTCCGCCTTTTGAAAATATATAGTCATATATTTTTCTGGCATGTTCCTGCTCTTCCTGTGTCTGAAGATCCATCCATTTTGCAAAGCCCTTAAAGTTCGTGCCTTCAAAATAAGCCGCCATTGACTGATATATATAAGCTGACTGTAACTCCATATTTAGCTGTTCATTCAGAGCTTTCTCTAATTTTTTATTTAACATTTTGATCACCCTCTATTTCATTTTTTTATTACATTCTTCACAGATTCCACGTAAATAAAAATGTGTCTCGGTTATTTCTATATTTCCAAGATTTCTTAATTCTAACTTTGATAAATCTATATCAAAATCTTCTATTTTTCCGCATACTTTACACTTAAAGTGACCATGCGGTTCCACCTCGGCATCATACCTGGCTTCATGGTCTTCTATTATTATAACATTGGCGACTTCATTGTCTACAAATAAATTTAATGTATTGTATACTGTTGTTTTCGATAGTGTCGGGATCTGACTCATCAGATCTTTATAAATTATATCCACTGTTGGATGTTCGTAGTTGTTTAACAGATATTCATATATTTTGATTCTTTGTAATGAAGGCTTTATTCCGTGTGCTTTTAAATGCTCTGCAATATTTTCTACATGCATTCGTCTTCACCTCCTTGTTTTTTTTGCTGACTTCTAAAAGTATCTGTATCTGCAAAACCTGCAATAATCCATTTCTTGACCGACTGATCTAATTTATAGACTGGATTTAGTATTCATAGCAATACTTTTGAATTCATTACAATTTTATAATAGAAAATTGAGAATGTCAACTATTATAAATACTTTTGTTATCAAAGTAATGCGTTTTTTCTGATCAAACTGCATATTTTTCCAGATTTTGGCTTTTCAAATTTATTTTCATAACATAAAAATATCTTTTCTATTTTTAATTTTCAGGCGGCAGATATATAAATCCTTAATTTTCACGGCATTATGTAGACATAAAAATACACTTATTTATACTTTATAACGTTTGATTGTAGATTTTTTATTGATTATTTTCTGTAAATATTGTAAAATATCTCTAGTACGTTAGTTACTTAAAAATATTGTGTTTTAAAAATTTATGAGGTGATAAATATATGAAGAAACTTTTGATTTTGGGTATGATGCTTTCAGTTTTCATGCTTACTGTAGGTGCAGAAAAATTTTCATTTAAGGATTATGATCCTAAATCTCCGTCTGTTATCAAAGTAAGAGATTCTATCAGTAAACTAAATGGAAACAGTATTGATTTTCCCAGAATAAGTGCAAAAAATCCTAAAGCAACAAAGTCTATCCAAAAATCAATGGATAAATTCGTAAAGAAAATGACTGGTGATAAAAACGGAAAATATTACGTTACATATGACATCACTACTAATAACAGCAAACTTGTAAGCGTTCTTTTTACAGTAGACAGAACAGATCTTAAGGATAAAACAACTGAGACTTATTACAGCGCACTTACTTTTGATCCTGTAACAGGTAAAGAATTAAAACTTGGAGACCTTCTTGTAAGCGGATATGAAAAATCTCTTGGTACGGTTTTCGGTGATAAAGTAGTTCAATTAAGTGTTCCTGTGAACGCATCTTTTGATGGTCCTGCTAAAAAACAGGAATTCTATGTACAGAATACAGGAATCGTGTTTTTCTTTGAACCATACAAATACACTGATTTCGCAGATGGTCAGGTTTTTTTACCTTTTGAATTAGCTGATTTAAGAGGACTTTTAAGATAAATTATATATTCAGGGGCTTCTTAGCTCCTTTTTTTATAGGGGGAATTCATGAAAAATACTAAATGGAATTTTAAAAAAATAAACAATGCTGAAATTGCTAAAAATAACGAGCTGCCTTTGGATAAGGATATTTTAAGTATCCTCTATTCCAGAAATATCTCAAATAAAAAAGATATCATCGAATTTTTGAATCCCAGTCTTTCTAACATTCAGGATCATTATCTGCTGAAAGATCTGAAAAAAGCCGTTGATATTATTTCTAATGCAATGAAAAACAATAAAAACATCTGGATTTACGGAGATTACGATGTAGACGGAATCACATCCACTTCTTTACTTTATCTTACTTTCAAGAAACTGGGATATGACAGCATTAATTACTATATTCCCATACGTGATGAAGGCTACGGTCTGAATAAAAACGCCATTGAACAGATAAAGAATTCCGGCGGAGATCTTATTATCACAGTGGATTGCGGGATTACTTCATTTGAAGAAATAGATTTTGCCAATTCTCTTAAGCTTCCTGTTATTATTACAGATCACCATGAGATAAATAAGAAACTCCCGAAAGCCAGCGCCATAGTTAATCCAAAGAGAGAAGACAATGAATTTTCTTTCAAATTTCTTGCCGGTGTGGGAACTGCATTTCTTCTTGCCGCAGGATTATTTGAAGAAGCAGGGCGTAAAGACGAAGTCTACGGTTTTCTTGATCTTGTTGCTGTAGGAACTGTAGCCGACATTGTTCCGCTGGTTCAGGAAAATCGTATTTTTGTGAAATTTGGTCTTGAGCAGCTTCTTCATACAGAAATCACCGGCTTAAAATATCTGTGTTCCCTTATTTTTGATCCCGAAAAAAAAGAATTTACCACTTATGATATAGGCTTTATTCTTGCCCCTGTTTTTAATGCCGCAGGAAGACTAAAAGATGCAAAAATGGTGGTAAAACTTCTTACCACTGAAAACAAAAGGGAAATCGAGATTATATCAAAGGAACTTATCTCCAAAAATAATGAAAGAAAAGTCTTACAGGAAAAAATCATTGCAGATGTAGAAGAAAATATACAAAAAAATTCGCTTAATGAAAATTATGTAATTGTTGATTATTCCCCCGAATATCATCATGGGGTAATTGGTATTGTAGCTTCGAAAATTATTGATACATACTATAAACCTACTGTTATTATGGAAGTAAAAGAAGATGAAGAGATTGCCGTGGCTTCTGCAAGAAGCATAGAAGGCTTTAACCTTATAGAAGCTCTCCAGACTATGCCTGAACTCTTTTTGAAGTTCGGAGGACATGCCGGTGCCGCAGGATTTACAATCCCTGTGAAAAATATCAAGTCCTTTGTAAAGAAAATAAATGATTATGCAAAGAAAAAACTTGATGAAAATGACTTTGTTAAATTAATAAATATTGATAAAGAGATCCCTATACAGAAAGTTTCCTATGAATTTTACCAGATTATAGACCTGCTGAAACCTTTCGGCTTCGGGAATCCTAATCCTACCTTTGCAGTAAAAAATATTATACTCGAAAATATCAAGCATATCGGCCAGAATAAAAACCACCTTATGTTTGACATAAAAAAGAACGGATTTACTTCAAGAAATGCTGTATGGTTCGGTGCAGGGGATAATTTTAAGGATCTGAACCAGAATATTTTCTATGATCTTGCCTTTAAGCTGAAAGTGGAAGATTATATGGGAAAATCTTATACCAAAGTTTATGTTGACGATATAAAAAATTCCGAATTAAATAATGACCGTTATTCTTATTTTTATTCTTTGTATAATACTGTTTTCCCTCTAAAGTCGATATTTTATACAAATATTGAACTCAATCCGGATATTCCCCTTACTCCAAAAATGGACTTTGAACAGATTTCTCTTTTTCAGGGCAGTAAATTCGTGGGGAGACTTGACTATAATATCTCAAACATGCTGACTCAGCTTATAAAATTTTATAATTATACTTTTAAGATACAGATAGAAGGAATTCAAAAAACAGATATTCATTATACAGTTGATATTTTAATCAAAAGGAATTATGACTTTTTATCATATGCCTATAATGAAAAAAGGCTTTTTATAGACATCAAAAATTTTATTCTGGGTAATATGGAATATGACAGCTTCACTAAAACAGTCCTTGCAGCTTTTTTCAAAAGCGAGAAAAATCTTATTATCCCAAATGATAAAACATACAATTTCAAAAATGCTTTTTTGACTTTCGGTATATATTTTATGAAAAAAAACAATCTGAAATCACAGATTGTTACTTCGAGTAAAAGTCTTCAGTTTTCTGATACTTTTCTCCGGAATTACTATGATGTGAATAAGGATTATCAGGAAGGTTATCCTTTTACGGTATTTTTTAATACTGTACCGGAAACAGAAATCAATGAGAGAAATATTGTTATTTCTGATAACTACGAAAATGAAAATTATGAAAAAATAGATTTTGAATTTATTATACCGGAAAATGTAATTATAAAAACACCGAAAGAAATAATGAAACTGGAAAATGAAAAAAATATATTTTTCGAATTTATTCCGCTGAAAGAAAAACTAAAAATAAAAAAATTACTTGAAAACGGCGAGAAAATATATTCTGATAAAAGTATTTACGAAATTCTGTAAATACTGTGAATATGAAAAAACCTGTCCAAATACTAAGGTATTCAGGCAGGTTTTTTCTTTTATATTTGTTTTGTTGGAAAAATAGTTTATTCTATTCAATTTTATTTAGAAAATTCTATTTTCTTTTGAATAGATTCAGTTTAGAATTGTTATCAATCCCCAGAATCAGCGTTAAAACAAAAGCACCTATGACTGCAATAAGAACTCCTGTTATAATATAGATAAAACTGTCTGCATTGTAAGTAGGAAGCGATAAAATTCCCGGAAGTGCCGCAGCTATACTATATGCGTGAAAAACACTCATATACGCCGCTGCTGTTCCTGCTGCAAACAGTGCAGCATAAAACGGTTTTTTATATTTTAGATTATACCCGTACATTGCCGGTTCAGTAATCCCGAAAAGGGCTGAAAGAGCCGCAGAAAATGCTCCTGATTTCTCTTTTTTATCTTTAATAAGTATAAATGTCGCAAATGCTGCACCGGACTGTGCCAGATTTCCTGCAAGCAGAGCCGGAATAATAATTGTTTTCCCTGTTTCAGATAATTCCTGAACCATGATAGGGGTAATGGCATAATGCATGCCAAACATAACCAGAACAGGTCGGAATGCGCCCAAAAGAAATGCACCGATGAAACCAAACGAGGTGTATAATATTTTTACCCCCTGGGCTATATACATTCCGAGATAAGAGCCGACAGGCCCGATGAGAATTAATTCGAAAGGCACCATTATAAGAAGAGTAAGCATGGACGTCAAAATAATTTTAAACATTTCGGGAACATGCCTGTCTATAAACCTGTGAACATAACTTAAAATCCATACAGATATTATAATAGGTATTACTGTAGATTTATAATTAACATATAGTATAGGCAAGCCTAGAAAATCGAGAAACCTTACTCCTGTTGACGCTGCTTCTGCTGCTCCGTTCATAATCGTAGGGTACATATAAGCACCGGCTAATGCTACAGAAAGGTAAATACTGGTCTTGAATTTCTGAGCGGCACTAACAGCCAGAAAAAAAGGCATAAAGTAAAAGATAAGGTCTCCTGTCATTTTCAGCACAAGAAAAAAACCTGAATCAGGCTGTACCAGCCCGAAAGTAGATATTATCGCTGTAAGAGACTGAACCATCCCGCAGCCTACCAATATTGGAAGTACAGGGCTGAAAATACCCGAAATTGTTTCTATCAGCCTGTTTAGTCCAAATTTCTTTTTTTCCTGAGCAGAATCTGTTTTTCCCTGCTTACCTGTTTCCAGCATTTCTGAAAATTCGGCATATACTCCCGTTACTTTCCCCCCAAGGACAACCTGCAGCTGTCCGTTACTCATCTGTGCTTTTATAACACCATCTATTTTCTCAAGTCCGTCTATTGACATCTTTTTTTCATCAGTTAAATTCAGCCTTAATCTTGTGGCACAATGTGTTGCATTTGAGATGTTTCCGTTTCCCCCGACATTTTTCAAAATTTCTTTTGCTATTTCTTTATTTGTCATACCTATTTCTCCTCTCATCACCTTTAATAAAACAGTTTTATGAGTTTTCCCCGAAAAGTCTGTTATAAATTTTCTCCTCTTTCTGCAATTGTTTTTTTATACCAGTAATAACTGTCTTTTTTTATACGGGACATGTCTTTCAAATCATTGTTATCCCTGTTTACATAGACAAAACCATAGCGTTTATCCATTCCTTCCCTGCCGCTTACAAGGTCGATAAATGACCATGCCGAGTATCCGAAAACAGGATAACCCATACCAATACAGTCTTTGATCTGACTCAGATGTCTGCTTATATAGTCTATTCTGTAATCATCGTGTATCTTCCCGTCTTCCAGCCTGTCGTATGCTCCGAGTCCGTTTTCGGTAATAAGCATTGGAAGCTGATAACGGTTATATATGTCCATTACTGCTATCTTCAATCCTTCGGGACATATATTCCAGCCCCAGTCTGTCTGAGGAATATGTTCGTTTTTAACGATCTTATATATTCCTTCTTCTTCTGAAACGAATACTTCCCGCCCCCTGAGATTAATTTCTTCTTTATCGCTGTCTGCTGCTGTCTGGTTCATATAATAATTAACAGCAATAAAATCAGGAGGATTGTCTCTCATTAATTTCATATCCTCATCATTTATCTGCGGAAAAATGTCTCTGTCCTCAAGGTATTTACGATAAACAGGGGAATATTCACCTCTGCAGTTCAAATCAAGTATATAGTAAGTCGCCAGTTCATTAAACTCCATCGAAGCAATAAGATCAGCAGGAAGATTGCTGGCAGGAATTGCCGGCATCGGATTAACAACAGGTGCAATTTTGGCATCAGGAATCATTTCATGACACAGCTTTGTTACTCTGGCACCTGCCACACACATATTGTAGTTAGCAATCTGGGCATTCCGCTCATATTCAAGTCCTGTCATTTCTTCGGGAAATCCAATACGTTCAGGTATTTTCAACAGATGATCCTGCTCGTTAATTGTCAGCCAGTGCTTAACCCTGTCACCGTAATTTTCAAATAATATCCCGGCAAAATTAACATAATCATCAATACTTTCTCTGGACAGCCAGCCTTTATAATTATCTACAAGTGCTTTTGGATATTCAAAATGATAAATTGTAACAATGGGTTTTATTCCCGAGTCTGTTAATTTTTGAATCAGTCTGTTATAAAATTCCACACCCTCTTCATTTATATTCTTTCCATCAGGAAGAATTCTCGTCCATGATATTGAAAATCTATAAGAGTCTAACCCCAACTCTTTCATTAAATCTATATCTTCTTCAAATCTATGATAGTGGTCACTTGCAACCGAAAAATCTGTTATCCCTTTCTTGGGTTTTTTCAGGTCATGTACCGCTGTACCGCGTCCGCCCTCTTTAATTCCGCCTTCCACCTGAAAAGACGAAGTTCCTGCTCCAAAAAGAAAATTATCAGGAAATTTTTTTATTCTTTTATGATACATATTAAAAGTTCCCCCAATTCATATATTTCTATTAATTATTTTCATAATTTTATATATAGAATTATATGAAAAACATAACAAAAAAGCCATTCACTTTTTTTCCCGCCTGAACGTGAAAAAGAATGAACAGCTGTTTTATAATTTTTTCAGATATTACATAGATATTTTCTTTAATATTTCTTTTAATTCTTCAGGATTGAGCAGTTTTTTTATAATCAGGTAAAAATCTTTTATATCATTATTTTTTATATTATAACCTGAGACAACTATCGTTTTTATATCTCTTCCCTTATATCTGAGCGGATATTTAAAAATATAAGCTTTTATACAGCTCTCTTCATTATTATATAAAAACTCCGAAAACAATAAAACTCCTGAATCCAGAACAAAATCATAGTTTTTTTTATTACGTTTCAAACCGGAAAATTCTAAAAATTCATCTGTAGATTCCATTTTTCTATTAATTTTTACAAACATTTTTTCATTGATATATAAAGAGTAAAGTTTCTTACATCTTTTTTCCTCTATATTTCTGACAGCTTCTCCAATCTGCTCTTTCATTTTATAAATATCCTCGTTTTCTATTACAGTTCCGATCAATACCAATTCCTTATTCTGCAGCAGCATCTCTTTTTCTGTGGTGATAATCAAAGAATAGTCATCATCCTTATCTTCTGCTTTATATAAATACCGCGGAATTACTTTGAGAGAACAAATTTCATTCTGAAAATATTTATTGATACTGTGAACTGTTTTGTGGAGCATGCTCATCGGCAGATTACTGACTAATGCTGCTTTCACGGAACTGATTCTGCTTTCAAAATCTGTAAAATATAAGACTATATAAGCTATTTCCGAATCTGGAATTACATAATCAAATAAAGGTATAAAATATTCATAAATTATATGCATTGTCATTGGGTATTTTCTGGCTATTTCTTTTCTGAAATAATTCATATTATCATGACCATAATTAGTACGCAGCTTTAATTTATACATATGAATGAAAAATACCTCTCTGAATTTTTCATTGACTTCCAGCTTTAAAGATAAATCCTCTCTGACTTTTTTTATAAAAGTATCCAGTCTGCCGTTAATATCTGCGTACGCTTCCTCCAAATTGCACTTTTTTGGTACAGCACTGATTACATTACATTCATTTAGTTTTTTCTGACAGTATATTATTTCTCTGTCGCTAAGTTCGAATCCTATTTTTTCAAAAATCTTCTGCTTAATTTCCTGCATTAATGATGAAATCTGAACAGGTTCCTGATCTTCTTCTATGACAAAATTATAATAACTTCTGGCAATAGTGATCAATATGTAATTTTGAAATACTTTCATTGAATCGCCGGAAATTATGTACTGATGATTTATAAACGCTTCTTCCAGTATTGGGAATAGGCTATTGCTGAGATACACATAACCTTCTTTAAGTGATAAAATCTCAAGAATCGAGCTGTCTGTTTCCATTGTCTTAGACAGCAAATAGCGTTTCCTTGATTCGGAAGCTTTTATTCTCAGACCCTTTGACTGTGACACCTCTATATTTTTTCCAACTCTCCATGAGTCTTCCAGAACTTTTCTCACCGAAGATTTTGAGAGATAAAGCTTATCAGCTATTTTACCCATACTTATATAATTTTTCTCAAATAATAAAATAGTCAGAATCTCATTAATACGTCTGAATTCATCAGATTTCATTCTTTCTTCTTCTATTATTAAACTAATTTTATTTCTTGTTTTTTCAGTGAGGTTTTTAATAATATATCCTTTTTTGGAAACATATTCAATCTTTTCACCGTCTGGTAATATCTCATTAATATTTTTTATTTCCGTCTTTATTGTCCTCGTGGATACATTTAATATCTCTGACAGGAATACACTTGTAGTTTCCCCGTGCTTTCTTATAACATAAGACAATAATAAACGCTGTCTGTCCGTAAACACTCAAATCACTCCATCAAACCGCCCAGTCTCCCCTTTTTTATAATTTATCATAATTTTTTTGTTTATTCAAATTATCACATTAATTTTAAAGATATAAGTTAATTTACGGCATTCCGGCAGAAACTTCTAAAGTTCTAATTCCCCCTTTGCAGTAAGATCCCAAGTTAATGGTGTAACAGAAATAACTTTATCAAAATAAAGTGCATAAATATCACTGTTCTTCTCAATATTTTTAATATCTACATCTAATTTTGACTTTAATATATAACTCTCATTTAGATTTCTCTCTTCGGGCTTTAAAAATACAGAGTAATTATGCCTGCTTTGTTTTGTTACTCTATATTCTGTTTTTTCATTTGCTTCACGGGGAACATTTACATTTAATATTCTTATATCATCATTTAGTCCCTTATTCAAAATTAAGTCTGCTAGTTTTGTTATGGCGGCTTTTGCAGCTTTCCAGTCTATTTTACTGTAATCTGAGGAATGTTGTTTATTCAGAGGTACGCCTACCGATACCGCAATAGAAGGTATATTATGACTGTCAGCTTCATAAGCCGCCCCCACTGTCCCGCTGCAGCTTATAGATAACCCCAGATTTTCCCCGTAATTTATACCGCTTATACATAAGGACGGCTTTCTGTCTGCCAGCTCAAGGATTCCGTGGGATACTGCAAGAGCAGGTGAACCATGCACCCCATATGCTTCCTTTTCTTCTCCGTTTATTTTCAGCTTCAATTTTTCTATTTTCCCTGCATTTTCATTTTTTGGAAGTGAACGTCCCATACTGGACTGCTGAAATCTCGGTGCCGCTATCAAAACATCCCCTAACTTTGCCGCCGCTTCTGCAGCTGCCATTAATCCCGGCGAATTCACACCATCATCATTAGTAATCAAAATCAAAGGTCTCATATCTGACTCCTTAAATATTATATATTTATATTTCCGCCGGACTGCTTAATTTTCTTTATTAATTCCGGAATAATTTCGTAAAGATCGCCGCATACAGGATAATGAGCCATATCAAAAATTCCTGCATCAGGGTCTGTATTTATCGCAATTATATTTTCTACACCTGAAATCCCCGCCATAAACTGCACTGATCCGGAAACTCCGCATGTAATAATAAGTTTTGACCTCACAGCCTGACCTGAAAGTCCTATCTGTCTGTCATGCGCAAGCCATCCTTTTTCCACAATTCCCCTTGTTGCGGCAATTCCGCCGTTTAATACCTCTGCCAGTCCTTCAAGTAAATGGAGGTCTTCTTTTTTCTTTATTCCTTTTCCTGCCACTATAAGTATTTCCTTTTCCTGAATCCCTTCCTTTTTTTCAATTGGTATATTCTCTATCACTGTCATCCTGCTTTGCGTGAATTCACCGGCATTCTTATGTATAAATTCAATATCATTATTATAAACCGGGTCTGCCGGGGGGACTATATTATACCTTACTGTTGCGAACTGCGGTCTGGAATTCTCTGTTAGTATTTCTGCCATTATATTTCCGCCGAAAGCCGGTCTTATCTGCACCAAATCTGTATTTTCAAGGAGTTTTAGCTCTGTACAGTCTGCTGTAAGTCCCGTATTAAAATTAACTGCTGCCAGAGGTGCAAGGGCTCTTCCTTCCGGTGTTCCTCCGATTAATACTATAGACGGCTTTAATTCCAGAATACAGTCCGACACCATTTTTTCATATGAATCTGCCAGAAAATTTCCGTCTGTTTCATATAAAAAGACCTTTTTCAAAGGATAATTTTTCAGTTCATCTTTTATCCGGTCTGTGTTTTTCCCGACGGCAACGCCGTGTATATTATATCCGGTCTGCTTTGCCAGTTCTCCGGCTTTTCCTATCATCTGGTAACTCACAGGATGAACTTCTCCGTGAAAAGTCTCTATATACACCAGTATATCTTTCCAGTCTTCCTTATTTATTTTTTTTATTTCCCTGTTTTTAATTACAGTCATATTTTTTTCCTTTTCAGTTTTTTATGCTGTTTATTATTTCAAATATCCTGTCCGCAGACTCCAAAGCACTTTTTATCATTATATCCTGCTTTTTTGTTTTTACTGCGGGATATATCTTTCGTACTTTAGTAGGTGATCCTGATAATCCGTAGTTTTCTCTGTTTTTATCTTCAAGTTCGTCCAATGTAATAATTTTTATCTCTTTTTTTCTGGCTGCCATTTTCAGTTTAAGTGACGGAAGCCTTGGAATATAAATATTACGCTCCACTGATAAAAGGCAAGGATATGGTACTCTGATAACAGCCGTTTCCTTTTCCATGGTTTGTTCAACAGTTATTCCGTCTGTTTCCGCGGAGTTTATCTTTGACACCCAGTTAATTCCGGGAATCCCGAACCATTTCGCCAAGGCACCGCTTACCTGTGCAGTATCTCCGTCTGTTGTCTGTTTTCCGCAGATTATCAGATCATAATTATCGGTTAATTTCATTCCCTGCATTAGTGTATATGATGTAGCCAGTACATCTGCCCCTGAAAAACGCTTATCGCTGAGAAGATACCCTCTGTCTGCACCCATTCCGTATGCTTCCCTCATTACATCTGCTGCTTTTTCAGGCCCCATAGTAAATACATCAATATTTGCCTCTGTTGCTTCTTTTATCTGCAAGGCAGTCTCCAATGCAGGAAGATCATAAACATTTAAAACAGGCTCTATTCTGTCTCTTAGAATGACCCCTGTTTCAGGATCAGTCTTCCCTTCGGAAAATGCCGGAACCTGTTTTATACAAACTGCTATTTTCAACATATAAATCTCCTGTATTTTATATCATATTATCAGGATTCCATAATCCTTCGGGGTCATAGATATCCTTTTCTTTTCTTATTTTATCAATAATAGTTTTAGGCATTATTTCCAGAAAAAAATCTCTTTTCAGCTTTCCAATGCCGTGTTCCGCTGCTATTTCCCCATTTTTTTCAATTATATCTTCTGACCATTTTCTAAGCAGGTTTCTTCCTTTGATATACTCCTCGTAATTCTCGGGAAGTATATTTATATGAAGATGATTACCGCCTATATGACCAAAAACACACCCTTTCAGCCCAGATTTTTTCAGATCTTCCTCATAGTTTTCCACTATACTCCCAAAATGCCCGCTGCTTAAACTCATGTCAGTCCCAAGTTTTGTTATCCTCGGTTCTTTTTGTCTTATTTCCTCAATAAACAAATTCGCCGATTCAGGGGCAGCATGGCGGAAGTCCCGCATTTTTTCTATTTCAGCCTCACCTGACACAGCCCAGCTGTTATCCGGATCACTATTTGCTTCCATTGCTGTTTCCATTAGAATTTCCGCTGTCTGTTCCACAGAATCCTCGCTGTTTCCATGAATTTCTATATATATCATTGCTTCCACATTATTATCTATATCGGGTATTTCCTTTAGTTTTGTTACAGTTTCCTTTCTTTTCTGTATTATATCAATTGTATTTTTATCAAGATACTCCATTACTGCGATATTGCTTCCATCTATGTCCAAGTCTTTCTCAAAAAATTTTCCGATAAATAAAAAAGCATCTTTTTTATCATAAAAAAAGAATCCTATCCCCCAGATTTCCTTTGCCTGCGGCAGTAATTCAAGAGTCAGTTCTGTAATAACACCGTACATTCCTTCGCCGCCCAGATATACATCTATTAAATCTGTCTGTTCTCCCAAAAAGATGACCGTTTCACTGCCTCTTTTTATTTCCCTGATTGTCTGATCCGAATGTATTACTCTTATTGCACTGATATGCTCTCTTGCTCCCCCGTATAAATAAGCACTGATTCCCTTTGCATTGCACCCTGCGATTCCTCCTACAGTTGCTGTTACTTCCGTGGGGTCGGGAGCCCAGAAAAGCTTTCTGCCGTTACTTAGTTTTCTTACTGATTTTTTCAATTCCATCAGGGTCACTCCTGCTTCTACCCGTAGTAACGCCCCGTCTTCTGTCTCTGTATATTCTTTTATATTATTCAGTCTGGAAAGATTCATAATATGCCCGCCTGCAGGAACTGCACAGCCTGTAATTCCTGTTTTCCCGCCCTGAATAGTTATTGCAGTGTTATTTTCTTTCATCACTGACATGACTTCCAGTATCTCTTCCTCATTTTCCGGAAAGGATATACTTTCTGCAACACCTGCCATTCTGGACTCATCCCGTAAATATTCCGCATACTTTTCCTCCATGGGAAAAATCAGCTGCTTTTTCATAATCCTCTCCTTTCAAAAAAATTTGTAAAAATTATTTTGGATATATTCACTGATCAGCTATCAGCTTCACCAGTTCTTCCAGTATTTTTTCATAGTCGTCTATTATTGCCACATCTGAAGATTTCACCACAAAGGCTCTCTCATCTGTATTTACAGATATTATAAATTCACTTTTCTCCACTCCGGAAAAAAAAGCTGATGCTCCCGATGCTCCTGCTATTATGCATAATTCAGGGCTTGTCATAGCACCTGACACACCGATAAGCTGATTCATAGGTGCAAAAGCACTTGTTGCTACAGGTCTGCTCACTCCCACTTCTGCTCCCAGCCTTCTTGCGATTTCCTCCACTGCTTTCATTTTTTCCCTGCTTTTTACTCCTTTTCCCGCTGCAAGGATAAATTTAGCATGTTCAAGTCCGCTCTCTTTTTCCTCTTTTTCAAATTTATATTCCTTAATAAAACTGTCTTCTGTAATTTCTGTCATATCAATATCATGAACTATTTTATTACCAGTATCCGGAACCTCTCTGTATCCTGTACCTTTGGCAAGAGACAGACACCACGGCTTTTTATATAGTATAAAATCCCCTTTCATATTTCCCAGATAAACAAATTTACTGCATAATATACCATTCTGCAGCATTTTTACATTATTTGTTCCAGCGAGAGAACTTCCCTTCATTCTTACAGAAAATCTCACAGATAATTCACTTCCTGAAAAGTCACCGGGAAACAAATATAAATCAGATTTATCCCCACTTTCAGTTTTCTCCAGTATTTTCAATATATTCTCAGGCTGATATCCCTTTACTTTTATCATTAATATATTTTCAAGCGGAGAACCTGAAATTAACTCCTCTCTTTTTTCTTCCGCAGAATAAAATATCACTGTTCTTCCTTCTGTAAAGTCTTTGTTATTGTTATACAGAAAGTTATTAATCTCTTGTGCCTGAGAAACAAAGCTGTCAGAACATCCGTTTAATACAACTGTATATTTCATAGTTTTTCCAGCCTTTCTTTCAGATACTTCTCATACAAAATCCGGGTTTTTTCCCCGGGAGTATCTCCTTTTATGATTATCCCCTCTCTTTTTGTATCTGTTTTTTCCATATTTACAAATTCATAATCCACGCTATATTCCCTCATGAGTTCCCTTATTCCAAACTCTTCACCATTAAAAACCTTCACAGGAGTTTTTCCGTACTTCATTTTATCTTTTAATGTCGGTACCCTTAAATGAGAAACAGGTGCATTTCCTACTGATATTACCACAGGTGTCTCTACTGTCTGCGTAAGTATTCCCTCATCTGTCATACTTGCTATCCGGAGAGTTTTTTCAGTGTCCGGTTTTATGTCTGTTACCTGTGTAATACAAGGCCATCCCAGCATTTCCGATACTAAAAGCGGAGTTTTTGCATTATCGCCTTCACTGCTCTGTCTTCCCAGTATAAGAACATCCTGATCTCCATATTCTTTTGCATATCTGCTTATTACCGATGCAGTTACCTCGGGAAAAAATCTTATATCCTCGTTATTTTCAATTCTGATACCTTCCTGAAATTTTAAAGCATATAAATTTTTCAAATAAACATCTGACTTTTCTCCTGCTATTGTCAATGCAGAAAGCTTCACCGGAATATCGAGACTCTCTGATAAATCAGAAAGCCTCAGTGTCATTTCCAGTGCACTCTCATCAAAGCAGTTTAATATACTTCTTACATAAGTCATATCTACATTCAGCTTTGAATCTATATTCCATGCATCTTCAGACATCATCTCAAAATCAGGAACTGCTTTAAAACATACTAATATATTCATTTTTCTATTGGTATCAATGTTCCCATATTCATAATTCCATTAGGATCAAATGATTTTTTCAGTGTTTCAAGCAGATAGTATGAAGAACCGAATTCTTCTTTTACCCAAGGTGCCCTGTGTTTTCCGATTCCATGGTGGTGAACCATTGAACCTCCGGCTTTTATAGTTTCTTCTACTATTATTGTATTTATCGGATTATGATATTTTGTAATTTCTTCCTCTGGTTTTATATCCACAAGGTTATAATAATACATAAAATACATATTTGTCCCGTTCATATAGCTGTGCGACGAATGTCCGCCCATCATTGTAATATCCGGTATTTCTTCTTTTATTCTTCTGCAGCATGCTTCATAGATATTATAAATAACATCCCAGCTTCCTGACACTTCTGTGGTAAATCCTATATTTTGAGTCTCCTTTATTTCTTCTCTTTCCTCAGCTACCTTTTTCGGATCCCAGTTCAAGTTATCAAACCATGTTTTTATCAGCTGGCTGTCTACTTTTTTACATTCGGGATGTTTTCCTACTATCTCTTCTATTCCTGCCGCTGTGGCATCAGCAATAGCTTTTGTTCCTTCTGCCATGAATATAAGAACACATTTATTATTTGCAAAATGCGAAAAATAATAATCCCCGTCTTCTTCGTCATATAAACGTGCTACAGAAGGTTTATATCCTTCTACCATTACTTCACGCAGAATTTCAAATCCTGTTTTCATGTCATCCAGTACATACCCCATAAATATATTATTTTCCGGTCTGTACTTATATATTTTTACTGTTACTTCTGTTATAAAACATAAAGCTCCTTCATTACCCACTACTATATGTCTTATATCAGGCCCTGCAGCTCTTCTCGGTACATTTTTTATTCTTGTAATAAGACCATTTGGGAAAACTGCCTCAAGGCCCACTATCATATCTTCTATACCGCCGTATAATGTCGAAAACTGCCCCGTGCTTCTTACAGCGACTATTCCGCCCATTTGTGCCAAAGGTTTTGACTGAGGTGAATGTCCTGTTGTATATCCCTGTTCTCTCAGTATATTTTCCACTACTTCAAGGGGAACACCGCATTCACACGTTACCTGCATATTATAGGTGTCTATGTTAAGTATTTTGTCCATTCTTGAGCCGTCAAGGACTATCGAGTCCGGAACTACCGTTTCCAGCCCTCCTTCTATAGAAGAACGTCCTGTTCTGGGTACCACATTTATTTTGTTTTCATTGGCAAATTTCAGAATATCTGCTGTTTCCTGACTGCTTTCGGCATAAACCACTGCTGCGGGCAGCGGCTGTGTGTACACTCCGCTTACATCCTCATATTTTCTGAAACGGTCTATACTGCTTTCTTTCAAAACCTGTTCATCAGTAACTACTTTTTCTGCCCCCAATATCCCAATGAGTCCCTCTACTATTTTTTCCCTTGATAATGACATATTTGTCTCCTCTCAAATCTATTTATGTAATTTTATATGTTCGATTATTATTTAAAAATCGGATATGATTTTTCCAGAATTTTATCTGAATAACTTGTTATATGTTTATATACTTCATTATTTGCTTTATCATATAAATCTGTATTCTCTCCATTTGGATGGAATACGTCTTTTACCTTTACCATTTTCTTAATTGCTTCATCATAAGAATCGTATATTCCCAGTCCTACTGCCACACATATTGCTGACCCCACACTTGCAGATCCGTTTACTACATTTCTTGATGCAGGAAGACCGAATACATCGGAGAAAATCTGCATAAACAGCTCACTGTTAGAACCTCCGCCGGAAATAATTATGCTGTCCATTTTTACATTTAACTCGTCACACATTTCATCCACACGGTTTTTCATTGTCATAGCAATAGCTTCCAGTATTGATCTGTACATATGCGCTCTTGTATGTCTCCCGTCAAAACCTACCATGAGACCTTTTCTGTATACTTTATCCGAAGGTGCAAGCCAGTCAAGAACTGTCATTAGTCCGTTGCTTCCCGCAGGAACTTTTTCTGCTTCGTTATTCAGATATTCTTCAGGTGAAACGCCTAATACTTCTGCTTTTTTTACCACATCGTCACCAAGCAGATCTTTAAACCAGCTTACTGTCCACATTCCACGACGTATACCATTGCTTTCATACAGGTAATTTCTTGGTGTTGATGCAAAATTAACCCAAAAATTACTTGTATTTTTCAAATTCTCATGTCCCGGCACCATGGAAGCAATATATGTCCCTAATGATATTAGTGCTGTTTTTTCTGATAAAAGCCCTGCTCCGAGCGCTTCCACCGCTTTATCATTAGCTGTTGCCACTACAGGAATTCCCTGTGGTATGCCTGTCAGCTTTGCCGCTTTTTCAGTTACATATCCCAGTATATCTCCCGGCATTTTCAGATTAAACAACATCTCTCTCGGTATATTGTTATACTTCATTACCTCTTCATCAGTACTCCATTCCCATGTGTCAGTATTTACAGGCCACTGTCCCTGATAGTTTGCCGCAGTATCATTAAATTCCCCTGTAAATCTGTGTGTTATATATCCAGATGATGTAGTAACATATCTGACTTCCGGATTAACGTGTTCATGAGGTCTTGATACTCTTGCGTCCATCCAGCTCATTGCAGGTGAAGCCAATGTCCCGTCTTCTTTCAGCAAAACCCTGCAAAATCTTATTGTACATAATCCCAATCCTATAATATCGCTGACATCTCCCGGAAAATTATCCAGTGCTCTTCTGCAGGCAATGACAATAGAATCCCATAAATCATCTTCCGGATGCTCCACTATTCCCGGTTCTGCCAAGTGCATTGGTTTTAGTTTCTGGCTTCCCTCACAGATAATATTTCCCTCCAGATCAAATATAACAACCTTCGAACTTTGTGATCCGCCGTCTACACCAATTATATATTTTTTAGCCATAAAATAATTTCATCCCTTCTATAATAAAACTCTTGTTATGAATAAGACAGGATACTGCCGCTTATCTTACGAGATATCCTCCGTCTACTACCAGTAAGTGACCGTTTACATAGTCAGATGCCTTACTTGCTAAAAATACTGTTGCTCCCATTAAGTCTAATGTCTCTCCCCAACGATTTGCCGGTATATGATCCAACACTCTCTGGTTTGTTTCAGGATTGCTTCTTGTTTTTGTTGTTATTTCTGTTGCATAGTATCCCGGTGCTATTCCGTTTACCTGAATATTATACTGTGCCAGTTCGTCGCAATATGCTTTTGTAAATCCGGCAAGCCCGTGCTTCGTTGCTGAATAAGCCGGAGACCATTGTCCTCCGAGATATGAGAAAAGAGAACAAATATTTATTATTTTTCCGCTTCTTTGCGGTATCATTCTTTTAGCGGCTTCATAGCTTAGTTCGAATGCTGCTGTAAGGTTAATATCTATCATTGCATCCCATTCTTTTCTGCCGAACTCAAGAACTTCCGCAATTTTGCAAATTCCCGCACTGTTTACAAGAATATCCACAGAACCCAGACTTTCCACACAGGCATCTATTATTTTTTTTGCTGCTCCCTCTTCTGTAATATCTGCTTTCATAAATACCATTTTCCCGCCTTCAGCTTCTATAAGCTTCTTCGTAGTTCCGTCATCTTCCATTATGCTGGGAATAAATATATTTGCCCCTGCCTTTGCCAGTGCCAGCGAAAAAGCCTGTCCAAGGCCGGTATTTCCTCCTGTAACTATTGCATTCTTACCTTTTAAAGAAAAATAATTCATTGAAAAATCTGTTATATTCATCCTGTTTCCTCCTGTTTTTGTTTTATTTAATAGCTATTTTCAGTTTTATCAAATATCCGAAATGTAAATTCAAGCTTAATCATTCAGTACCTGTACACCTTCCTGAACTTTTTCCTTCTGCACTTCCCGTTTATTTTCCAGATTGTAGATTATTCTTTTTACAAAATACATTATTACAGTTCCTATTATTGTTGTTGCCAGCATAAACATAAACATATATTTGTATCCCTGTATTCCCGGATACTGGTCAAGCCATCTTCCTATGAGCTTATAAATGTATATATCCGGAATGTAACCTATCAGTGACGCGAATCCCACAGCAGCTCCCGTTATTCTCAAAGGAACCTCAAGCTCGTCCACTATTGCAAAATAAAGTCCTCTCATTACATACACGGTTACGCCCATCAGGATTATATTCGCCACTATCAACATCATCATATTGTGCGATCCCGGCGTCACCAGAAATATCACCAGTGAAATAAGAATAATTATATATCCTGTGAAAAGCACCTTTGTTCTTGACCCTATTTTATCTGCAATTATTCCCCCGCCGGCTCCGCCGAGAAACTGCATAATATATCTCTGAAATATTCCTATTGCTGCTGCCACTCCCACAGAAGCACCGAATACATTCTGGAGATACGGCGGTGTATAAGTCATTCCTGCAAATATAGAATATGTCGTAAACACTACTCCGCAAAGAAGCCATACACGCGGCATTTTTATTACTGTCACAATATCGTCAAGTACAGGCGTTGTTTTTTCTGACTCTTTAGGGTCTCTTATTACCAGCCATGTTAATATACCTAATACTATATGAAGAATCGAATAGACATTTATTACCCATCCCATTCCATACGTTCCTTCACCTATTTTGGTATAAACTGCAAGCAGTGCATATGCTGCTATTGCTGACGCTAGTCCTCGACCGCCTTCAAGCATCCCGTACATTCTCCCCTGTTCATCATGATTCCCCAGAGTTCTTGTGACTTTCAGCAAAGCTGCCCAGTATGTAAGTATTGTTGATACTCCCCAAAACGCATGAAGCAGCATGTTCATCCCGTATGACGGAAAAGTCGCAAAGTAAAATCCTGTAATCCCTGTTGATATAAACGAAAATGTCAGCATCTTTCTCGCAGAAATACGATCCGCAAGCCATCCTCCGGGAAAATACGAAAGCATTGCCACTACTGCATATACTGTCATCAGATTCCCATATTGTTCGTGACTAAATCCCAATGCTTCCTGAAGCTGTGTATAAAATGCATATCTTAAATATGGAAGCTGAAATATAATTCCTCCGCCGGCTGCTAATACTGCCAGACTTATCCATTTTTTCTGAGCTTTTTCACCCATGACCTTTTCACTCCTTTTATTTATATCTTATTTTTTATAACTCCACTCTCTGCTTATTAGTTGCCGGCTAATGTTTTACTTTTTGTCCCTGAAATTTTCTGTTCACCTCCTTACTTTTTAGTTAACTAATGCATTATTTATTATTTAAACATTTTTTAATATAAAAATTTGGTACAAAAAAAGAGAGAAAAGTCATTTTTTGTTTAAAAAACTACTTTTCTCTCTCCTCTAGTAATTTTATCATTAACATTATACCCTCATTTTTCATTTTGTCAACAGACAAAATAAATAATTTTTTTACATTGACCATATTTCCTGATTTGTTGTGGAAATTGCAACTGCTCCTGCATCCAGTGCTGCCAGCACATCTTCTTTTTCACACACCAGACCTGCTGCTATTATAGGGATATTTACTTTTTCCACCATCCATGAAATTACCTTAGGCCATCCCGGCAATACCTCTATACAGTCAGGCTGTGACATCTCTATCTGTTTTTCCACGTTATTAAAAGAAAAAGAATCTATCAGAAATAATCTGTGTATGCTGTAAAGACCGTTTAGCCTTGCTGCTCTTACCATTGGAGCCTTTGAGCTTAATATGCCGTCTACTTTTGTGTTTTTCTTCAGAAACTGAATTACAATCTCTTTATTTGAAAATCCTTCAATAAGATCGACATTTATAAAAGCCATTTTCCCTGAATCTTTTACCTTTTCCACTATTTCTCTTATATTTACGATATTTCCATATAATATAAATATTATTTCACAATCAGATAATAACGTTACCTCCAGACTTTTGTCATCTTTTACCCCTGCTATTACCGGATTATCACCCAGCAATTCATGTAAGTCATTTTTCATAAAAACCTCCGTTAAATTTTTTATCCCAAAATTATTTTACATTACTTTCAGTTTATTTCCAAAGAAATCTTTCCCAAAATCTGAATTTATCCCGCTGAAAAAATCCTCTTTTGTACCCAGCTGATCAATTTCCCCGTTATTCATCAGCACTATCCTGTCCCCGAGCTTAAATGCCTCGTCTATATCATGCGTCACCAATATTATCGTAACACCAAGTTCTCTTTGTATTTTTTTTATCTCATCCTGAAGATTTCTTCTTGTGACCTCGTCTAACGCCCCGAATGGTTCATCCATAAGTATAATCTCAGGAGAATCTGCCAATGCCCTTGCTACACCCACTCTTTGCTGCTCTCCTCCGCTCAGCTCGCCGGGATACTTCCCCAGATAATCCTCAGGAAGTTTCATCATCCTAAGCAGTTTTTCCGTTCTCTTTTTTATCTCAATTTTGCTTTTATTTTTTAGTTCCATTGTGTAACCCACATTTTTTTCAATGGTCATATGCGGAAAAAGTTCCGTATTCTGTATTACATAACCTATTTTTCTTCTCAGTTCTATCTCATTCCATGTTTCTATCTCTTTATTAAACACCTCAAGATTCCCTGAATTTTTCTTCTCAAGAAAATTTACAAGCCTCAGCAATGTTGATTTTCCTCCTCCGCTTTTCCCAAGAATAGTTATAAATTCCCCTTTACTGACAGTAAGATTTATATTCCGCAGCACTTCATTGCTGTCATATGATTTATATACACCTTCAAATTTAATTATACTCATTTTATTAAGTTCCTTTCCTTTAAAAATGTCTTTGCCACTTCATAAGGGGATTTTTTATTTACATCCACCTCATAATTCAAATCCCTCATCTGTTCGTCACTTATGCTGTTATTAAGCTTTTCCAAAAGCTCTGCTGCTTTTGGATATTTCCGTACAGTATCTTCCCTGATAATAAATCCTGCATTATACTGCGGAAAATAATTTCTGTCATCTTTCAATATCACTAAATCGTGTTTTTTTATAAGGCTGTCGGTAGTAAATGAATTTATCACATCCACATTACCGTTTGACACAGCTTTATATTTCAGATTTACATCCATTCCCACTGTTTTCCTAAAATTCATCCCGTACAGATCAGACATAGCATCAAATCCGTCTTCTCTCTCAAAAAATTCAAATTCTGCCGCAAACTTGTAATTCCCGCTTTTTTTCGCTAAATCTGAATATGTCTTTATATTCTCTTTTTCTGCAAGCTCTCTTTTCAAAGTAAGTTCAAAAGAGTTATTAAATCCTAAAAGTCCCAACCACTTGAAATTATAGTTTTTTTGATATTCTTCATTTAGTATCTTGTATAACTCATCCTGGTTTTTTATCATTTTCCTCTTCAAAACAGTAAGCCACGCTGTTCCTGTATATTCGGGATAAAGGTCTACTTCTTTATTCAGCATTGCCAGATGTATATTTCTTGTTCCTCCCGCTATATTGAACTTTCTTTCTACTTTTATATCAGTATTTTCCTCTATAAGAATCCCCGCCATCTCGCCGAGTATTATCTGTTCTGTCCAAGGTTTCGAGGCTACCACTATTTTCTCATGTTTTTTTATACTTCCCGAAAAAGCCGCTGCAAAAATAAATATAAATATTAGCCATGTAAAATAAAACTGCTTTTTCTTCTTTCCGGCTTTACCATTTATCTTTTTTATCGTATAGCTTTCCCATCTTGAAATAAGAAAATCAAACGTAATATTCAGCATAATAATAAGTATGCTCCCTATTACAATCAAATTAGAATTATTTGTATTTATTCCCCTGTAAATGCTTTCCCCCAGACCGCCTGCCCCTATAAAAGAAGCTATACCTGCAAGTGAGATTGTCATTGTCACCATAGTCTTAAACCCTGATACAAGCACCGGCATTGCCAGCGGGATCTGTACTTTTAGAAAAGTCTGTCTTTCTGTGGCTCCCATTGCTTTTGATACTTCCAGTGTCTTTTTATTTACATTTTCAAGTCCTGTGTATGTTGCCGTTACAATAGGCAGAAGACCGTAAATCACCAGAGTGGTCACTGCATTAAAAAAGCCTATGCCTACAAAAGATATAAGCAGTCCAAATGTGGCTATTGACGGAATGGTGTAAATAGAATTAACAACAGGCAGTATTACCAGCCTTAATTTTTTATTGTAATAAATCAAAATCCCCAGCATAATACCGAAAACAGTGGATAGAACAATCGCTGTTACTGATATTTGAATATGCTGGACTATTAGTTCCATATAATATTGTTTTTTGTCCATAAAATCTTTAAGCAGAATACTTATATAATTCATAAAGCTCCCTTTTTGTCCTTATTTTTAGTTGTATTAAACAAAAATAATTTGAAAAAAATTATTTTTTATTTATATTTAAATTAAATAAAAACAAAAAAAAATAACCTTTATATATATAAATATATAAAGATCACTTTTCTCTGCTCTCTAGCAATCTTAATAATAAGGTATACCTCATTTATCGGAATAAGTCAATATGTTCCGGTATTTTGAACGGAATAAACCGTGTTTTGATATTAATCTAAGCATTTATAATAAAGATTATTTTCTTTTAAAATCTTATTATATTCATTTTCTGCAAAATCACCAAAAACCAGAATATTATATTCATAGCTGCCTTTAAGCATAAATTTTAATTTATCAAAATAAAAATCAGCTGTTCTATAAGTTCTTAGCTGAAATTTTAAAATAATTTCCAAGTCTTCTAATTTTTCTATCTTGAATTTTTTTCCATATAAAAGTTCCTTGCCGCTCAAAGAACTCAACACATCCTTTAATTGTTTCTTTTCCAATTCATCATATAAGAATAGATTTTCTTCTTCATATAAACCAAGATCGTCCATTTTATCAAAATACCATAATCGTACTATAACACTGGAATCATTTTGGAAATAAAATTCTTTAAACATTTTTATGATATTTCTCTGATATTCTAAATGTTTTTCCCTTTCATTTTTATCTGAAATATTTCCAAAAGATTTATCAAATAGTTCGCTATATTCTTCTAATCCCAGTGGCTCTTTAAAACCATTTATTAATCCAACCTCATCTTCATAATCCATTGTAAATTTCTCCAATCATGATATCTTTTCCATCTTTGCTTACTAATCCAGAATTTTTCTTTCTTTGATTTAAACTGTAATAAATCCGTCTCCCCATTCAAAATCTTTATCCACTTCCCATTTATCTATCCAAAAACCATCAATATGTGATTTAAATCCCTTTATTTTCATATAATCTTTCATGGCTTCTCTGGCTTTCTTTTTTGTGGAATAAAGTCCGATTGTCCTAACTTCTTCATAGTCTTTATCTTTTCCAACGTTATACGTATGAGTTAATCGATATACTACCATTTTTATTCCACTCCTTTCTTATACCAGGATTTAAAACCTTTTTTATGATAACTCTTATCTATCTCCATTTTTTTTATTCTAAATCCTTCTTTATACTTCTTAAACCCCTTCTTTTTTTGGTAATCTTTTATCAATTCTTCTGCTTTTTCTTTATCTGAAACTACTCCCATTATTTTCCCTTCGGAAAATCCGTTGATTTTTATAGTATGTTCTACCAGATATAATTTCATCCACTTTCCTCCTATATTATTCTAAACACTTACTATTGAAAATATACATTTCAAATTTATTCTAAAAATTATACCATCAACTAATTTAAACATCAATTTACTTTTTAACCAAAGTCCATGTTTTACTCATTTTTTAGTTAATTAAGCAAAAATCCATAATATTGAATATACTCCTATTTAATACATAAAATAACAAGTGTTCCTTTAAAATCACCAATTATATCCTATATGCAAAAAACAGGCCTGCCCTCACACAAACCTGTTATCTTTACTAACTATTCTCCTCTTTCCTTCTGATACTTATTTCTCAAAACAATTGCCACTGTATTGGCAGAAAGAAGAATTACCAGAAGTACTATTATTCCTGTAGCTGCCAGTTCCTGAAAATCTTTTTTCGGCATTCCCGACCATTGATATATCTGTATTGGAAGTGCTGTATACCTGGACATTATTCCGTTAGGTATTCTGGTTACATATGATGCTGCTCCTACCACTAATAAAGGTGCCGCTTCTCCCAATGCTCTTGAAAGGGAAAGTATAATTCCGGTAAAAATCCCCGGTGAAGCATAAGGAAGAACCACTGCCTTTATCATCTGCCATCTTGTGAATCCCAGACCATATGCCGCTTCTCTTAATATATTCGGTACTGCTTTTATAGCTTCCCTTGAAGAAACTATAACAACCGGAAGGACCATCAAAGACAGCGTTACTGCTCCGGCAAGTATACTTCCGCGAAAACCTTTCAGTCTCGAAAAAAGTGCAAGCCCCAAAAGACCGTAAACGATCGCAGGAACCCCTGCCAGATTCGATATATTTACTTCAAGAAAATTATAAAGTTTACTTTTTTTATTTGAATATTCCTCAAGATAGATTGCTGCTCCCACTCCCACAGGTATTGTTATAAGACCAACAAGCCCTACGAGCCATAAGCTTCCAAGGAGTGCGGGATAAACACCTGCACGCTGAGGTCTGATTTTTGAAGGAAAGTTTCTCAAAAAATCAAAGCTCATCCATCTTATACCCTGTTTTATTATTCCGGCCAGCAGTAATACAAGGAAAATTATACAAAATACAATACAGCTGAAAAATAAATATCTAAAAATCTTATCTTTTAGTTTTCTGATTTTCAAATTGTCTATAGCCATTTTTTCCATCATATTAATATTCCTCCCTAAATTTCAGAACTACAGTTTTAGCTATAACATTAAGCAGAAATGTCATGAAAAACAGAATTAATCCTACTACGAATATTGTCTGAAATTCCAGACTGCCTACCATTACTTCACCAAAGCTTTTATTTACCATATATCCTGTCATTGTCTGAACCTGACCAAGAGGATTAAAATTCAGAACCGGCTTTGCTCCGGCAGCCATTGCCACTACCATTGTCTCGCCTACTGCTCTTGAAATCGCAAGGATAAAAGAAGAAACTATTCCGGAAATTGCAGCAGGTATTGTTACATTCCACACTGTTTCAAATTTAGTAGCCCCTAATCCCAGTGATCCTTCTCTCATTGTTTTCGGGACAGCCTTTAGTGCATCTTCACTTATTGAAGCTACCAGCGGTGTAATCATAATTCCCACAGCGAAACTTGAGCTTAAAACATTAAATGTATCTACTCTCAGATTTGATGTTTCTTTAAAGAATCCCACAAAATTAACTACAAGATACAGAAACAGAGTCAAAAAAATCAAAAATAATATTCCCAAAATTATTTTAGTGCTGATTAAGTCCTTATCAATAAATCCTTTTACACACTTTATCATCATGTACAATGAAAAAAGCACGAGAAAGATAAGTGCCACCTTTGCCAGCCATGATATATTATTTTTCAAAAAAGGCGTTATATAGAATAAAGCAAAAAAACCATACACTACTGATGGTATTCCCGCCAGTATTTCCAGTACCGGTTTTAATATATTTCTTGTTTTCGGGCTGGCATATTCACTTAGATATATCGCGCTTCCCAAGCCCAGAGGAATAGCAAACAAGCAGGAAAATACCACTATCATCATTGTTCCCACTACAAGCGGCAGTACATAGTATTTTCCTCCTCTCGGATCCCATAATTCACCATAGGAGAAAAGCTGCTTCAGACGCTCACCGCTAAAAAACGGAATTGACTCGGTGAATAAACTGACAACAATGGCAGCTGTTGTTATTACAGATATAAAAGCAAAAATAAATAAGATTATTTTTACTATATTTTCTTTTATGTATTTATTTTTCATTCCGGCTCCTTCATTATAATAAATATAAAATTACCCCTAACAGCTAAACAAGGAAAACCGCTTTTCAGCGATCTTCCTGCTGTTATTTCTTTTTTATTTTAATTTGGCTTTTTCTGCCGAGTAATCATCTAATGGAATATATCCCACTTCTCTTGCCAGATCTGCTACTTTATCCAGATAAAACTCCACAAAAGTTTTTACCTGTGGTTTTTCTGCATAAGACTTATTATTTATAAATATAAATATTGGTCTTGATAATGGTTTATATGTACCATTCTGTACTGTTTCAGGAGTAGGTTCCACACCGTTTACTTTTAGAGCTGTTAATTTATCTGCGTTTTCCTCATAGTATGCAAATCCGAAAAACCCTAACGATCCTTTGTCACCTTCCACGCCTTGTACCAATACATTATCGTCAGAACTTGGTGTGTAGTCTTTTCTTATTTTTCCGTTTCCAAGTATTGCTTCTATAAAGTAGTCATAAGTTCCCGAATCTTCATCAGGAGCATATAATTTTATCGGTGTATCAGGCCATTCAGGTCTTATGTCTTTCCATGTTTTTACTGTACTTCCGTCAGACCAGATCTTTTTTAATTCATCTGTTGTTATATCCTGAGCCCAAGTGTTTTCTTTATTTACAACCATTGTTATTCCGTCTTTTCCTACCTGAATCTCTGTAAATTCGATTTTATTTTTTTCTGCCAGAGCTTTTTCTTCAGGTTTCATCTCTCTTGATGCATTACTGATATCCAGTTCTCCTACTGTAAATTTCTTAAATCCGCCTCCAGTTCCTGATATTCCTACAGAAACATTTACATCAGGTTCTACTTCTCTGAACTCCTCAGCTACAGCCTCTGTAATAGGCGCTACTGTAGAAGATCCATCTATTATTACTTCACCGCTCAACCCTGATGAGCTTCCTCCGTCTTTTCCTCCTCCGCAGGAAACCAAAAGACCCAGCGAAATTAACATTAAAGCAAACATTTTTTTCATTATATATCCTCCTGACAACTTTTTTTCTATGGTAATTTTACATTATTTATGTAAACAGAGTATAAATCTAATGTAAAAAAAATGTAAAAAATTTTATATTTGCTTAATACCAAAAAGCAGCCCTGTCATTAAGACTAAGAGCTGCTTTCTCTATGTAATTATTTTATTTTCAAATGGTACCGAAGGCGGGACTTGAACCCGCAAGAGCCTAAGCTCGTCAGATTTTGAGTCTGATGTGTCTACCATTTCACCACTTCGGCAATACCTATATAGTATATAAAATAATTTTAAATTTGTCAATTCAGTATTTACAATATCTTTCATGTTTTTATTTTATCTGTGGATTGTAAAAACTTTTACAATTACCTTATTTTACTGTTATATAAGTTGTTTTCCCTGTATTATGTGTTTTGTCATATAAAAAATATATGTTTTCCTTTATTGTCACAGTATAAAAATTTTGATCCGGAATCAATACCTATAATGTTCAATTATTATAAAAGCGTTAATCATAATACTTTATTCGTCCTTCAAGTACATTATATCTCTCCGAGCCTATTAATTCCAGCAATTCTATGTTTGATCTGATTTTTTTGTTTTTTATCACAGACAATATCTGCTTTATTTCCTTATTTGTAAAACCTGTGAGCTTAAGGCTTTCCTCATTTAATTTATTAATATTATGCCTGTTTCTCACTTTTTCTTCGGAGGAAACATATAATATTTTTTCTGCTTTTTCCATACTTGCTTTACCAAAACCTTTTACTCCCGACAGTTCATTAATTGAAAAAATATCTCCTGCAAAATCCTTATAAGCCGATATCTTTTCAGCCTGCGACTTACTGAAACCTGCACTGATAAAGTCTTCGTACTCAGATTTATTTATGTCTATTTTATTGTAATCCTGACTGTCATCCTTTTGTTTCAGAGATAATCCCGATTCATCTATCTCTACTTTTGCTTTTATGTTATCACTTACGAATATTTTCAGAATATTCCCTGCTAAAACAAGGACAATCAAAAAAACTGTTATTTTCAATTTCATACCCACCCCCTGATAAACCTCAAAATATCACTGATTAGTTTTTATTATGTGTTTTGTTTTACTGCTCTCTGGCTCTTTCTCTTTTTTACGGTTTTTTTACTAAATGAATCAGATAATACGCTGATATTCCCGTCTCTTTCAAGCATAGCCAGATCTACTTCCTTTATTTCCTCTACACCGTGTTCTCTTACTGCTTCATATAATTCCTCAAATGTTATTCTTGTTTTTCTCAAATTTTCCTCATTTACATAGCCTTTGTATATAAGGAGGACAGGCTTCCCCTGTATCGCATCATCCAGCTTCGGAGATTTATATAAAAGCATTTTCAGAAAATAATTCCATATAAAAAGTGTTCCTGCAGCTACTATTCCTCCGCTTAAAGTGCTATTCGGCCCCACCATTGCATTTTGAACGGCATTACTGATCAGAAGGATAAAAACTAAATCCACTGTTGTCAGCTGTGCCAGCTCCTTTTTCCCGAAAAGCCTCAAAGCGAGAATAATAAAAAAATATACTACAGTTGTGCTAAATGCTATTTTCAAATACTCATAAGCCATTTTTTTCACTCCTTTATGTATATTTTTTCAGATAAGAATTCTTATCCTGTTATAAATTTTAGTATATTACCTACAATCACTCCCATATAGTTTCCAAGAATATATCCCCATATACCGGAAAGCATAACTGGTATAATAAGTGTATTCCATCCCTTGGCTATTGCCATGGCTGCTGCTGTAGTCGGTCCGCCGATTGCAGCATTAGTGGAAAGAAGTATTTCATCCAGCTTGAACTTAAATAATTTCCCCACAGACAGCGAAAACAGCAAATTCACTATCACTATAAGCAGACAAAACGGAAATAATATTGCTCCGTGTTTTAATATCTCCATTATTGAGGCTGGAATCCCCAAAACCACAAAAAACAGATAAATCAAAAAAGTTCCTATTTCGTCTGAACCGTTTATTTTATTGAAAAATTTTGAAAATACCGTAGCAAGAATTAGTGTTATTGTAGTCATTATCAGATACATATTTCCAAAAATAGTGTTTATTATTTCTAAAATTGTATTGTCTTTTGGTATGATTGTCTTAAAATATCCTGCTGCCATATTAGAGATACAGGCTATAAAAAAGGCAACCGCAAGGGATACAGCTATATCTTTCAGTGAAATTTCCTTCCCTTTCCAGTAATCTGCCGCTCCTGTATTTTCACTGCTGTTTTCTCCGCTTTCCAGCCCGAATTTCTTTATAAGAAACTTTGATGATGCCAGATTCATTACCATGAAGAAATACAGCGCCATTACCATATTATCTGCTACAATTGTGGCATTTGTAATATTTTCAGGTGCATTAAAAGCAGCTGTCATTGCTACGAAATTTACTCCGCCCCCGATATAGCTTCCCGTTATCATTCCTGCTATTTTATAAAGATGAGGTACAGATGCCCCGAATACGAATGTTGCTATAAAGGCACCCAATACTGTTCCTACTGCTGATATATTAAACATACCAAACATTCTTCCGCTTTCTTTATAAATCTTTCTTATATCTGCCTTAAACAGCAGAAGCGGTATAGCCACAGGAATCACATAGTCCCATACCGTATCATACACAGGACTTGATGTGGGTATTATCTTAAAATTTGCCAGAAACATAGCTCCCAGCAATGCTATAATCGCCCCTGTTATTCTTGCAGCCCACTTATACTTTTGTTCAAGTACAATACTTACTGCTGCCCATCCAATTATTATAGTCCACAAAACCCAATAGTTACCCTCTCCAATTAAAGAATTCATTTTTCTTCTCCTTTTATTATGTTTTTATTATTTATGATTATGACAGTGACATTCTCCGCCAAAAGCATTCATTATACTTTCTTCGGTTCCGTCATAATATGAGACTGCATTATATGTGCAGGCCTCTTTACATTCTTCACACCCGTCAGGACATTCAAATCCATCATTTATAATAATTTGGTTATTTACCAATGCTATGTTATGTATAGGACATTTTTCTATACAGTGTTCACATCTTGTACAATTTCCCTTTATTATGGGGTACCAATTATCTGCCATTAATTGCCTCCCTTATTCTTTCTTTTTTCTTTTCCAGTCTTTCTCCCAGTTCATCAATCCACATTAAAGGATCTTTTGGATTTACGAGCCTTTCTATCATTCTGTTTTTTATATCACCTGTTATCAGCTTTGTTATGGCTCCTGCACCTATCCCGATAATTGTCTTATTCTCTTCTATAGTTTCTATATTATACACAGACTCTTTATCCTGCAATGAATAACCTATGTTTTCACCCCATTCGAAACTGTTTTTCTGTCTATACATATAGTAAGGATAGAGCCCTTTTTTTCTGGTTATTTTATATATATCACTGTAAATCTTTTTATAATTCAGATTCTTTACAAGTGAGTAATTTCCCTTATTAAGCTCACTTGTTTTCTTAATTGCGAGATTATGTATTGTGAGATTATCCATATCATATGTTTCCGCTTTTTGTAAAGTGTAAAGTACATCATCTGTAGTTTCTCCGGGAAGCCCCAGTATCAAATCCATATTTACTGTAAAGCCCATTTCTTTTGCTTTGTCAAATATGAGATCAAATTTTTCCTGATCATGATATCTGTTTACCTCTTTCAGCGTTTTCATATTAAAGGTCTGAGGATTTATGCTTATTCTGTTTACATTCCAGTTTTTCAGCACTTCGAGTTTTTCTTCATCTATAGTGTCTATTCTCCCTAGTTCATAAGAAAATTCCTTTAAACTGTCTATATCATAATTTTGATTTATTACTCTCAACATTTTTTCCATTTCTTCTTTCGAGAGTATTGACGGCGTACCGCCGCCTATATATATGGTATTTACTTCAAGATTCAGTTCTTTCACCAGTTTTCCTATCTCTCTGATCTCGTGTAACAGCATGTTATAGTACTCGTCAAATCTTTCCAGATACTTCCCCTCTTTCAAATATGAAGGAAACGAGCAGTATGAACATCTGCTGGGGCAATAAGCTATTCCTATATAAATGCCTATTGTTGTCTTTTCCATGTATTTTATCTCACGTTTGGCTATTTCTATAAGAAGTTCCGCTTTTTCCCTGCTCACCTGATAAAAGTCCGTCAGTATGCTTTCTATATAATGAAGATTAAATCCTGAATCAAAGAATTTATGTACTATTTTAGTAGGACGCACTCCTATGAGAGACCCCCATTTATAATCTTTATCATACAGCTTCAATAATGATATCCTAGCCATGACATCCAGCTGGTCATGAAAGTCATCACTGATTTTATCATATGAAAATTCTACTGTTTTTTTATTATTTGAAGTAATTACCGTACATTTCCCCTCATCTTCCAGACCCTCTATCTTTACTGTTTCCTCTTCGGCTTCAGGCACCAGTATCCTTATGAATTCCGTAAGTTTTCCCGGATTCATTTTTATATTTGACTTTACCATTATTATTCACCTGTTATTCCGTTATATTTTCTGACCCTTTCAGCTCTTCTCAGCATTTTTTTATATGATCGGAATGTGTATACTTCTACTTCTATATTAAGATTATCATTTTTATCAAAAACTTTTTTAAAAGCTTCCAGCCTTCCGTTTCCCTCAAAGGCTATATATGTGTTATCTTTTCTCTTTATTACTTTTATCCACGAAATAGACGGAAGATACTTTCCGAGAAATTCCCTGTCAATATTCTTCTTCTCCCTTATTTCGGTTTTATTTTCCTCAATTACTGTAATTCTCTCATTAAGCTTAGATACAGCATTTTCCCTGTCTATTATATGTATTTTATCTATATCATTCAGAGGTATCAGAAAAAACTCGGAACCTCTTTTGTTTCTCCCTGCATCTATCATAAATTTCGCAAGAAAAATATCTTTTTTATCCAGTTCTTTTACTTCTTTTCTTTTGGAAAATAAATAATTCCAAAATTTTTTCAGCATTTTAAACATTTACCCGCCCTCATTCTGCTATCGTTTGATTTTCCAGCTTACTTAGTTACAAACATAAAGATAAGCATTACTATCCCTAATATTATTCTATAATATCCAAAAACCTTAAAATCATGCTTTTTTATATAATCAAGGAAAACCTTTATTACTATATAAGATATAATAAATGACATAACAAATCCAATAGCTATAAGGAACACTTCATATCCTGAAAGATTAAACCCTGATTTCATGATCTTATACGCACTTGCTCCAAACATAGTAGGAATAGCAAGAAAAAATGAAAATTCTGTTGCCAGCACTCTCTCAAGCCCCAGTAAAACTCCTCCTATTATTGTAGCTGCTGATCTCGAAGTTCCCGGCACCATGGCAAGACACTGAAAAAATCCGATTCCTATTGCTGTTTTAAAGCTAAGCTCCTGGATAGTTCTTGTTTTTACCTTTACTTTCTTGCTGCTCTCTATAATTATAAGAATAACCCCGTAGATAATAAGCACCAAAGATACTGTAAAAGGATTAAAAAATTTCTCCTCAAGAATATCGTCGAATAATTGTCCCAAAACGACAGCAGGTAATACCGCTACTATAATTTTCATCCACATATTCCATATATTTTTATTTTTTTCCTTATCCTTTGAAAACGGCCAAAGCTTCGGAAAATAATACACAAGCACTGATAATATCGCTCCAAGCTGTATTATTATCAGAAACGAGTCAGTAAACTCCTTATTTGAAGATAATTTTATAAAATGGTCTACCAGTATCATATGTCCCGTACTGCTTACAGGAATAAACTCAGTAAGACCTTCCACAAGACTCAGAATGAACACTTTTATTATGTCTAAAATCATTGTATTTCCTCTTTCTTTTTTTATTTTATGATTATACCATGTTTTATACTATAAAAACAGAATTTTAATTTAATTTTGTATCCTTGTGTTGAATACAAAATAAACAGATGATTTCTATTTAATTTTTTAGCGGATAAGAAAAAAACAGTGCCTTATACACTGTTATTCTCTGATATTCCAAAGCTGTTTCAACGTATTTTTTCCATTGATTCCAGCGATCTCCAGTAAGTATCCTCCAGCAGATTCTGCCTGCACAATTCTATATTTATTAAACGCTGAAAGAATTTCGACATTAATTCATCAAAGTCATCGTACCGGAGCAGTGACATCTCAGATTCTAATATTTCAGAATCAAAATATAAACCATCCTGCTGAAAAGGGCTTATACCATACTTTCCATTCTTGCCGAAGAAAAATTTGTAATGGGAGTCTTCATTTTCATAAAAAGTCGCAAATACTTTATAATTATTATTTACAAATTCTTCTGTTTCCGGACTTATTTCTGACTCTTCCACAAAATCAAAATCATCATCTCCAAACCACCCCTGGATACTTTCAAAAAAACCGGTAATTTCATCAGTATTAGAAAACTTCAGTCCGCTGCACCATATCAAAAGCTCATCGAAAAGCCCGTTGGCAGTATTCATATAAAACATCTTCAATGCCTCCGGCAATTTCATTCCTAATTTGGCTTCAGCCGCAGTTATTTCTTCGCCTGTTGCCGGCTCCTTCAGTTCATATCCTTTATCTGTACCGATAATCTTTCTATAACGGTTAAAAGCATCAAGAAAACTCTCATCTTCCTGCCGTACTGCTGCTTCATTCTGCGGTAAAGTATATTTACCGCTTACATTCACATTATAATTAATAATATCCTCATAAATACTCTGATCCTGTAAAGGGATATTATTATCAACTATAGTCTGTAAAACTTCTTTATAATAAGGAATCCAGCCTTCATGACGTTCTGCGTAAACCTTATACACATGCACACGTAATTCCTCATATTCCACTGCAAATAATTCTTTTTCATCTTCCATATCAGCAATGCTGAAAAGAAAATTCAGATGATCCATTGCTGATTCCAGATCACCGCGATAATATTCAGTTTCTGCCAGCTGATAATATGCTTTACGCAGAGCATAGCGGTTTACAGCGTTAAGCGGCTGAATCCTTTCGACAAATTCCAAAGCGGCATTATAATACGCTGCTTTGATCTCAAGAATATCATTTTTACGTTCTTCCTGCCATTTTTCAATTCTTCCGTTCAGCATTCCAGAATCAGTTTTTGCATTAAGTGCTGTCATTAACATCAGCAGATGTTCCTTTTCTTCCATCTGCTGTGCAGCTCCGTTATTCCGTGAATAGGCTAATAAAGTAAAGGGAGTCCTCTTCCCCTGTTTCATTCCTTCATTTATATCAAAGGCAAAAGCATAATCAGCTAAAATCAGCTCTACTATCCTCAGCGAACCCCATGCACAAGCTGTACTCAAAACTGAACTGCCGCTGCTGTCCGTTTCATCAATCTTCGATTTTCCCTTTGAAAGCAGCAGCTCAAATGCTTCAGGATTTTCTTCCCGTGCTGCACAGTGTAAAAAAGTATCTCCTTTACTGTCACGTGCTGTATAATCCAAAGTATCGTCCAGTACCTCAGCTAACTGTTCATTATCATATTCAATAATCATCTTAAAAATTTGTTCAGTATCCATCAATAAATCCCGCCTATTCATATTTTCTTTATTACTCATTATTATATCAGATATAAAGAAATAAAAAAAACAGAGTCTGAAATTTATCTTACAAATTTTCGTCTCTGTTTTTACAATCTCTTTATTCATGATGTTTCCATATTTTCATTGTGTTTCCTGAGTTTTTCCATTTTCAAAATAAATCCAGTTCCAACCCCAGATCTTTTCTTCTTTTCAGGAGCTTTGGAATTATATTTTCGAGATCATCCATTGCATCCTCAAAAGTATCATAATCACCATATTTAGAGTCATCCATAAATATAATATCTTTCTCTATCTCTTTTATCTGATCCTTTGATAGCTTTACCTTTTCATCATCATCTTCATCTGGCGAAGGAATATCGGAGTCAAAGTATTCCCCGCTGTATGAAATAAAATCATAATCTTCTTCAAGCAGCCCCATAGATGCAAGACTTTCAAACTGGGCACCTTCGCCGTAAGTCTCTCTGCTCAGTTCTTCAAGAATATCTGCTGACAATTCTCCCAGCATTTCGGAATCAAAAAAAGATTCTTCATCTTCCCCGTCAAAAAGTTCCATATTAATATATTTATCCAGATCGGGCAGTCCCATAAAAGGTATATGCTCGAGTTCCGACAGCGAATCAGGGTCTTTCAGAGCAGAAAGCAGCACCTCTTTTCCCTGAGCTATCAACCATAAATTAAAATAAAGAGAAGTGTCATCACTGACGTATCCGTTTATTGCTTTGCAGGCCATATCCAGCCACACGCATTCATTGATACTTTCCAGATATTTTCCGGTATAAAGATAAAATTCTATTCTTTCTTTTTGATTTAGTTTTGATACAGTCTCATGCCCCAGTACATGAAAGAAATTTAAGTCATTTTCACTTTTTTCCCTGAAAAGATCCATTAATTTCCAGTATGTTTCTTTTGTCATCACTGTCCTCCTTTTTCTTTAAAATTATTTTGCTAACTGTTTCTTTGTTCTTAATTAATTATAACGTGATTTTCAATTTAGTAAAGACTATCAGACAGACTAATAAAAATTTTATGTTGAAGGCATCAACAACCTTTAACACACCGAAACTCTTGGCGCCCCAGTAATTGAACTTCTGAAATATTCAAAAATACTGACCAAAAACAATAATTGTCATTGACAACCATATATAAATATATGTATAATTAATAATATCTAAGAATAGTAAAGGGCGGTAAATGATGAAATTATTGGTATATTTTATTATTTCTATTTCTTTGGCAGCTTCAACAGAAATAGATTTTTTCAGTATTAAGATTGAAAAGGGCAGTAACAGACAGAGAATCTACATGTCAGATGGAAAAATGCTGGATAAAGAAATCAGCATAGTAAATTTTCCCGAAGAATTAAGTGTAGCTTCAAAAGAGGGATATAATCTTTCCAGCTTATGCGACACAGAAAATATAAACATGACCAAAATATCAAAAATCGATGTGGAGTTCAAAGATGGTATTTCCACACAAAATGTAAAATGTTATAACAGAAAGAATCTTTTGTTTTATGAAAGTGAAATATTAGAGGATAACTCACTTAAAGCATCAAAATATGATATAAACGGAATTTTGGATCAAAAAAAGCTGTACAATGAGAATATTATTGAATTTACTTCATATTATGATAACGGACAGATATTAAAAGAAGGTAATTTCAAAAATCATAAAAAAGAGGGAACATGGAAAGAATATTATAAAGACGGCAAGCTAAAAAGTGTAACAGAGTTTAAAAAAGACAGAATAATAAATATTGTAAAATATTAAATGAAAGGGTGAAAAGAACCATGAAGAAAATTTTGGTATTATTGGTATTATTAGGAGGGTTAACGTACAGTTCTACTATCTACATTGATATTGCAGGACCTAAATATCTTACGGTGAACTCAGATCAGGGGTTTAATTTAAACGGAATCCCGCTGCATATGTTTACCAAAAAGGGAAGAGATACTGAAGCAAGAATGTATAAATTAACTGGTTATAAAGTATCAGGAAAAGTATATGCTGCAGAAAAACTATACAGCTATTTTCTGGAAAAGATTACAAAAGATGAGACTTTTGAAGAAGAACTGAATAAATTATCAGAATTACCCACAAATGAAAAAGAAAATATACTAAATTCCCTGAGCAAAAGTTTTACTTCAAAATGGAGCGACAATGGGGTAAAGATCATTGTCAGTAATTCTACAAATAAAAAACAATTTAATAGCAAAACCAGAAAAAATGCTATATTCTATGATGATGTAGAACATAAATTATATTTCAACGAAGATCTGTTTGATTTCACAGATAAAGAAAAAGTTACAGGATCTGTGGGTTATGCAAATTATGATCATTTTCTTTTCTATAATAATGAAAAATGGAATGAATGGGATTTTTCAGATGTAAATGATTTCTTTGGTGTAACTAAGTAAAATAATTTTTTAAAATTATATATAACAAACTCCAAATAGATTAACACACAGAGAGCTGTATTGGATTAGATACAGCTCCCTTATATTTTTCTCCCATAAAGAACAAAAATTATTATTTTATTTCCTGCTAATAAATCTCGAATATCAAGGTTGATATATCAGACTGCGATATTAATTTTTCAAAATATCCTTTTATCACTTTTACTGCATATAGAATGTCTTCAAGGTCATATTCCCATTCATCAGATAATTCATCTGCCGCGAACTTCTCATCATTTAATACCTCCAAAGCCTGCTGTGCCTGTTCCGGTAAAATTTCCAAAGCATAAGAACCGGTATTTCCCTGAAAATTCTGTAAAAAATCAAAAATAATATCACATTCATCCACATAATCCAGAACAGCCATATATACATTCCCGGAAATATAAACTTCATCATATATTTCTCTTATTTTTTCATTTTTCTTTTCAAAAATTCTAAATAATGCTGACATTTTATTCTTCCTCTTTTTTCACTCCGTAAATTTCAAGAAGTTCTTTTAATTCTTTTTCTTCTTCCATTTCAGAAACTTTCTTTACAGAAAGGATAACAGATTTTCTTTTTTCATGCATTTCAATAATAATTGCCTCTACTGTATCTCCTACTGCAAGCGTTGTGTTTTCAGGAAGTTCCTTTTTAGGAATCAAAGCGCTGAATCTGTCTGTAAGTTTCACTATATATCCGTTTTCTATCTCACTTTCCACCGAAACTTTTACTTTATTCCCTACTTTATATGTATTTTCCATTTCTTTCCATGGCGATAATGTAAGCTGCTTTATTCCGCCGCTGATTTTCTTTTCTTTTTCATCAATTTTCAGAATTTTAAAGTTAATTATATCTCCAAGTTTATAATCTTTATGTTCTTCTCTTTCCCATGAAAAATCATTACGGTGTATAAATACTTCCAAACCGTCTTCCAGCTCTGCAAATATTCCATATTCCTGAATATTTATTACTTTTCCGCTTACTTCCTGATTCAAAGAATATTTTTCATTTATATTTGCCCATACATCGTCTAAAATAGCTTTCATACTTAATGATACTCTTCTTTTCTCTTCATTAAACTCAAGGATTTTGAACTTTATTTCTTCCCCTACTGCGAATTTATCTTTCAGGTTATTTACCCTTCTGTATGAAATCTCAGAAATATGAACCATTCCTTCTACATTTTCTTCTATTTCAACTAAAAGAGCAAAATCCAAAATTTCTTTTATTTTTCTTTCAAGAATTTGTCCTTTTTGATAATTTTCTTTCACTGTTTCCCATGGGTCACTGCTTAAACGCTTTATACTCAGCTTAAATATCTTGGCATCTTTATCCAGTTCTATAATTTTAGCCTTTACAGTATCACCCAGTCTGAATTGTTCTATGACACCTGTATGCGTTCCCCATGATATTTCTGAAATATGTATGAAACCAAGTACATCATCCACACTTGGAAGCACTGCGAAATCAAGTATTTTTTCTATTACGCCTTCTACTACATCTCCTACCTTATACTTTTCGGCAAGTTTGTCCCAAGGATTTTCATCAAGCTGTTTTACGCTTAATTTATAATTTCTTCCTTTTTCATCTATTTCTATTATTCTTGCTGTTATCTTCTGTCCTTCTGAATAACACTTTGACAGCTCTTCTATAGGATGCCAGCTTATTTCGGAAATATGTATAAACCCTCTGTTATGTTCATGTTCTACTACAATTCCGAAAGGCATAACTTCACTTATTTCAGCTTCGAGAACGTCACCGGTCTTATACTTTTCGATGAATATATTCCACGGATCTTCTTTCATCTGCTTTATACTCATTTTTATTTTTTTATTTTCTTTATCAAGTTCTATTATTTTTGCTTTTACTTTATCATCTGCTTTAAATATATGTTTCAGATCTTTTACTGATGACCAGTCTACTTCTGAAATATGTATAAATCCAGTAGTTTTCCCTAAATCGACTATTAGTCCGAAATCCAGAATTTCCTTTATTTTACCTTCCAAAACGTCACCTTTTTGAACAGTTGAATAAAAATCTTCCTCTTCTTTTTTCACTAGGTCACTTCTTGACAGTGTGAGATTTTTAGCATCTTTATCTATTATAAGAAACTTAAACTTTTTATTTTTATATTCATCATCACGTCTTAAATTAGAGATTGAGAATGGGAGGAACCCGGTATTTTTTCCTAATTTTACTTTATAGCCGCCTTTTATTTTCTCAATAATTTCACCTTGAACGATATCCCCTGTTTCATATGAAGCAAATTCTTTTTCTTTATCGAGCAAAAATTTAGAAACGATGATATTTTCGCCGTCATTTCTGATAATTTTCACTTCTACGACATCACCAATATTGAGGTTTTCGATTTCGTTGGAATAGATTTTCCCTTCAAGTTTGTCGTTAACGTCAAGGTAAGAATAATCTTTTTCTTTTCTAAGGATTATTCCTTCTATGAGTTCACCTTTCTTTTTTTCTTCTGGTAAATACTCGTTTAACAGTGTCTCGAATTCATTCATATTATTTACTCCTTTTAAAAACTAGTGTTTTGTCTAACTATATTTCAATTAAAATTATACTAACAATGTCAAAACACTTGTACCTGTTCCTGCGTGTACTATATTTCAGAACCGTAACAACCATAAGGTGCTAGTGTTTTGATACCTTTTTGCTAAATATGATATCTTACAATGCTAAAATCCCTGTCTCCGTTCCTGCGCGAACCATATTTCAGAACCAGAACAAACATAAAGCACTAATATTTTGATACCTTTTATTAAATGTAATACTCACAATGCTAAAATTCCTGTCTCCGTTCCTGTACGAACTTTATTTTAGATATGAAACCTCCATAAGATGCATCTCTATCCTCATTTCATACCCCGGAATAAGCCCTATCCCCCGATATCCCTGACCTTCGCTTCTATTATAGCAATCAATTCCTCCGGAGTCGAGGCTCCCGCCGACACTCCTATTCTACTTACCCCGTCCAGCATATGTTCTTTAATATCTTCCCCGTTCTCAATAAGATAACTTCTCTCATTAAGTTTCTTCGATATCTGATAAAGTTTCTTTGTGTTTGAACTCTGCTCGCTGCCTATAATGAAAACCGCATCCACTTCTTGTGCCAGTTTCTCTATTGCCGACTGTCTCTGATGAGTCGCTCCGCAGATAGTCTTTACCACTTTATAATTAATAAATCTGTTTACTATATATTCATTTATCTCCTGAAATATGAACCTGTTATAAGTAGTCTGAAATAAAAACACCCATTTTTCATTTATATCCAGCTCTGCATTTTTCAGTTCATCCAAACTTCCAAAAATCAGAGGTTCTATACCGTAACTGGTTATTCCTTTTACTTCAGGATGATCCTTATCTCCGATAAATACACTTTTGTATCCTCTCTGTTCCCATATTACCACCTGATCTCTTGCACTTTTCACATAAATACATGCCATATCAATCAGCTTTACACCAATTTCCAAAAGCTTTTTCTGTACATTCTGTGTAGTTCCGTGAGCTCTGATTATTACAATGTCTCCGCTTTTCAAAGGAGTATTATCATTAAGCACATCTTCCTCAGCTACAAAAATAACACCTTTTTTCAGTAATTTCTCTATTACAAACTCATTATGCACAAGCATGCCCAGAACATATATCTGTCCCTTGTTCATGTCCACATATCTGTGTACTTCATCCACTGCTTCCCGCACTCCAAAGCAGAATCCCATGTGCTCTGCCCTGATAATCTCTATGTTAAGTTTCATTAAATTTCTCCTCTTCGATTAAAATTCTAAGAGCTTCCAAAACTTCCTCCTCATCGTCGCCGTCTGCAGTTATTGTTAGTACTCTTCCTTTTTCAGCTGCCAGAAGCATAAGTCCCATTATACTTCTTCCATTAACTTCCTCACCGTTAGTTTTTACTACTATTTCCGAATCATACTCACTTACCAGTTCTACAAATTTAGATGACGGCCTCGCATGAAGACCTGCTTCATTTTTTATCTCCACATTTATTTCCCTCATTTTTTGAATCTCCTAAAATTTTTATCTTTAAATAACTTAATTATATCGTATTATCATAAATTTTTGAAGTGCTTATTTTTGGTTTTGGCACAGATTTTGCAAATATTTCAGACAAAAGCCGATATTTTCACTCTGAACACAACATGTTTCCCATGGTTTTTTTTTGTAAAAAACTGACGGGCTCGAAATAAATCCACATCAGTTTTTTATTTTACACTTTTTATTCAAATTCATCTTCAAGCGGTTCAAAACCATTATCTTCTATTACTTTTTTTATCCAGTATCCCGACTTCTTTATTGTACGGTTTCTTGTTTTCAAATCAAGAGATACATACCCATATCTGTTTTTATAGGCATTTGTCCACGACCAGTTATCTACAAATGTCCATAAATGGTATCCCTGGCAGTTTGATCCTTCTTCCATAGCTTTATGGAGCCATTCCAGATGTTCTTTTATGAATTCTATTCTGTAATCATCTTCTATCATACCGTCTTTATTTAAAAAACGTTCTTCATTCTGTACACCCATGCCGTTTTCTGAAATAAACCATTTTATATTACCAAATTCATTTTTTACACGCATTGCTATATCATAAATTGATTTAGGATATATTTCCCATCCTCTATGCACATTCATACGTCTGTTAGGCATTTCATAGTCTTCAAAATACCAGTTTGGTGTAAATGGTGCATTCATATTAGGAGTATACTTCGGTGCTCTTACACGCTGCGGCTGATAATAATTTATTCCTATAAAGTCCACTATGTTGTCTTTTATTAATTCCTTTTCTCCTGGCAGAACATCAATCATACAATCATGCTTTTCCAGTATCTCCAGATATTCGTCATCATATTGTCCATTTACACAGGGATCCATAAATATCATATTGAAAAACAGGTCTGCCACCTTTGCAGCATATTTATCAGCACTTCTTGTGCTTCTTGGTATTGGCGGGAGCAAATCCAGCACTATTCCTATTTCTCCGCCAAGTTGTAAACTTCTGTATACTTCACAGGCTCCTGCATGTGCAAGAAGAATATTGTAATTCGCCTGTGCAAAAGACTTTGTACTTAATTCTGTGGGATATATAAAATCATATAAATATGCTCCTTTTGTGTGTGCAACAGGTTCATTAAATGTTATCCATCTCTTTACCCTGTCACCAAAAAGCTCAAAAGCTGTTTTAGCAAACTTTACATATAATTCTGTAACCTTTTTACTCTTAAATCCGCCGTATTTCTGCTCCAGTTCAATGGGAGTATCAAAATGAAACAGGTTCATTACAGGTTCTATCCCGTTTTTTATCATCTCATTGATATAATCATTATAAAATTCCACAGCTTTAGGATCAGGTTCCCCAGTTTCCAGATTCTTTATGAGCCTTGTCCACTGGATAGATGTTCTGAATGACTTTAAGCCTAATTCCGCCATTATTTTTATGTCTTCTTTATATCTGTTATAGCTGTCACATGTTACTTTCGGCCCTACTTTTTGAAAAAAACGTTCTTTATCGTTTTTATACCAGTAATCCCATAAAGATTCATGCGGCTTATCTTTTGAACCCTCGCTCTGAGGTCCGCTTGATGCTGTTCCCCAATCAAAATTCTCCGGAAATTTAAGCTTTTTCATATCTATATCCTCCTAAAATTAAAATCTATGCCTTACATATGTACACTTTACATATTACACAAAAAAAATCTTTATATGACAGATATTTATCCATATTATAAAATTTTATTATTTACAAAAAAAATAAAAATATTTCACAAATAAAATTAAGAGTATTAAAAGTTTTTTCTAAGATTTATAAGCTACACTTAAGATATAAAAGAATATTTTTCTTCATATACCCCCTTGAGACTGTTGAATCAGATTCAACAGTTTTTTTCTAATAAAAAGATGCTTTCACATGTTGTTTCATGTGAAAACATCTTCTTTTTTATTGTCTTAATTCTGCACCAAATTCTTTTTTCACTTTTTCCAGTATTTTTGTTATTACTGAATTTATCTCATTTTCTTCCAGTGTTTTATTTTTCTCTCTTAAAACAATACTTATTGCTATACTTTTCTTTCCTGCTTCTACTCCTGCTCCCTGATATACATCAAATAATTCTACTTTTTCAATAACAGGAGACAGTTTTGATATAGTTTTGATGACATCTCCCACAAGAATGTTTTCTTCCATTACAAGTGCAAGGTCTCTCGGAACAGCCGGGAATTTGTTTATTCCTTTAAAGAATACGTTTTTATCTGTGTATTTTACTAATGTTTCCAGGCTAAACTCTGCTGCAAGAAGTCTTTTTTTCAGATCAAAGTTTTCCATTACATCTGGATGCAATTCTCCAAAAGTTCCTATATAGTCTCTGCCAACATAAATATCAGCTGCTCTTCCCGGATGATAGCTTTCCTTTGTAGATCTTACAAGAGTATATTTTTCAAATCTGATTTTTGAAAAAACTTCATCTACTATCCCTTTCAGGTCGTAATAATCATAAGGCTGAGGTTTTACATTCCAGATATACTTTTCAGGCTCTCCGCCGAGTATAATACCGAATCTCTGTTCTTCTTCTATTTTTCCCTCAATTTTTCTGAATGTTTTTGACATTTCAAAAAATCTGATATCTGTTATGTTTCTATTTATATTATCTTTAGCATTTTTTATAAGGCTGTATAACAAAGTAGGTCTCATAAGAACGAAGTCTTCTGTTATCGGCTTTCTTACCTCTAATATATCATCTTTGCTTACTTCAGTATATCTTATCTTCTCCAGTGCATCACGAGGAATAAAACTGTAGTTTATTACTTCTCTCAGTCCTGTTCCCACAGCGACTGCAACACTTCTTAACAGGTCTATTTCCTTCAGTGTATCTATACGATTAGGATTTATATCCAGTTCAGGCATAACAGATTCTATATTATCAAATCCGTAAATTCTTATTATTTCTTCATAAAAATCCTGTTCTCTCTCAAGATCACCCCTGAAACTCGGAGGTGTAAGAAGTAAAATATCACCTTTATCATCAACAGTAATTTCAAGATTTTCAAAAATCTCTATTATTCTTTCTTTCTCTATTTCTTTCCCTACGAATCTGTGGAATCTCTTAAGATTAAACTCTATTATTGTTTCTTCATATTTTACAGGATAAGCTTCCGAAACTCCGTGAAGAATCTCTCCGCCAGCTGTTTCCTGTATTAATTCCGCCACTCTGTCTATTACTTTTACAGCATCTTCAATATCTATTCCACGCTCGAATCTATACGAAGCATCACTTGACAAAGTCAGCTTTTTAGATGTTTTTCTAATATTGTAAGGATTAAAATGAGCTACTTCTATTAATACATCTTTTGTATCAGCATCTATCTCAGAATTATATCCTCCCATTACCCCTCCAAGGGCAACAGCTTTCTTATCATCTGCTATTACTATATCGTCAGAATCCAGTTCTCTTTCTTTTTCATCAAGTGTAATTACTTTCTCACCTTCTGCTGCTCTTCTGACTATTATTTTCTTACCCTCTATTTTATTAAGGTCGAAAGCATGTATAGGATGTCCCATTTCCATAAGAACAAAGTTAGTAACATCTACTATGTTGTTTATGCTTCTGATTCCTATAGAATTAAGACGTTTTTGCAGCCATTCGGGACTTGCTTTTACTGTTACTCCTTTTACTATTTTTGAAGTATATCTTTTTGAGATAGTTTCGTCAGCTATTTCTATATGTATAAAGTTTTCTGATTTTTCAAAATGTTTTTCATGCATCTTTACTTCAGGCAGCTTTAATTCCTTATTATAGTATACAGATAATTCTCTTGCTATCCCTATATGTGACAGACAGTCAGGTCTGTTCGGAGTGATTTCCAGCTCAAATATTGTATCATCAAGACCGAAATAGTCTTTTATTTCCATTCCTATTTTAGTATCTTCGGGAAGAACTATTATTCCTTCATGATTATCACTAAGTCCCAGTTCTTTTTCCGAACAAAGCATTCCGAAAGACTCTATTCCTCTTATCTTTGACTTTTTTATCTTAAAGTCACCGCCAAGTACGGCACCAATACGTGCAAGCACCACCTTGTCTCCCTGCTTATGATTAGATGCACCGCACACTATCTGAAAAATTTCATTTCCGTCATCCACTTTACACAAAGTAAGATGGTCTGAATCAGGATGCATTCCCTTTTCTACTATCTGTGCAGTTACTATATTTCCAAGGTTCTCACCCTGTATGTCTATTTTTTCTACTTCCTGTCCTATCATAGTAAGTGTATTTTCTAATTCTTCTATTGATATTCCTTCCAGGTCTATATATTGCTTTAACCAGTTTAACGAGATCAGCATTTCTCCTCCTTCTAGGGTATGTAAATTAGCTTTTTTCTTTTTATATTTTATTTAAATTGATCTAAAAATCTCACATCATTTTCATAATATGCTCTAATATCATCTATACCTAATTTTAACATTGCTACTCTTTCCATTCCCATTCCAAATGCGAATCCCTGATATTTTTTAGGGTCTATTCCCACTTCTTTTAAAACATTAGGGTCTACCATTCCGCTTCCGAGAATTTCCAGCCATCCGGTATTTTTACATGATCTGCATCCTTTTCCGTGACATACTCCGCATTCTACGTCCATTTCAGCTGACGGTTCAGTAAACGGAAAAAAGTGAGGTCTGAATCTTACTGCTCTCTCTTCACCGAAAAGTCTCTTTACCACACTTGTAAGAAGTGCCTTAAAATTGGCAAATGAAACATTTTCTCCGATCATAAGTCCTTCCATCTGATGAAACATCGGTGTGTGAGTAATATCATAATCCGATCTGTACACTTTTCCCAGTGAAACCATTCTGAACGGCGGCTTTCTTTCGAGCATGTATCTTATCTGCATTGGCGATGTATGTGTTCTTAAAAGCAAATCGTCTTCTATATAAAAAGAATCCTGTAAATCTCTTGAAGGATGGTCTTTAGGGAAATTCAAAGCATCAAAATTATAATAAGTCTGCTCTATTTCCGGTCCGTCCATTACATCAAATCCCATTTCCAGAAAAATAGCCCTTAATAGTCCCATTGTCTGTGTAATTGGATGAAGTGTCCCTACATTCTGTTTTTTTCCAGGCAGAGTAATATCAAGTACTTCTGTTTTCATCTTCTCTTCTTTTATTCTCGCTTTTAATGCTGCTAGCTTTATGTCAAAGTTTTCCATTATTTTTTCCTTGACTTCATTGGCTGCTTTTCCGAATTCTGCTCTTTTTTCAGCGGCCGTATTACCCATTTCCTTCATAATGGATGTTAGTTCCCCTTTTTTTCCAAGTATAGCTATTCTTAGCTCATCTAAATTTTCCAAACTATTTATCTGATCCAGTTTTTCTGTTACCTGCTCTTTTAGCTTTTCTAATTTTTCTCTCATCTGTCCTCCTGAAAAAATATAACTTTTAAAATCATTATAACACAAAACATAAACAAAAAAAAGCTTATAAAATTAGATTTCCCTAAATCTTACAGAGCTTTTCCGTATTTACACTTTATTTCAAAATAATAAAAAACAGACATACCTTAGCTGACTGACTAAATTAAATTTTAGAATTCAAATACGTTTTTCATAAGAATATCATTTTCTCATATTAAATAATCCAATTCTGAAATTTTTTTAGCCAAAATCTGATAAACAAAAGGTTAGGTCTGTTTTTGAATAAATATTACATATACTTTATAATACTTCATTTCCATCAGCTTCTTTTACTTCAAGTTCTTTTATTTCTTTTACTATTGAGGAATCATTTTTATGTGTTTCCTCTTTTTCCAAAAATGTAGCAAAAATACCTAAAAAGAAAACTATTGTGAAGAAAAAAATAAAATTAGCGTGTTTTTTCATAGTCTCACTTCCGTTTTAAATTTTCTCTTTATTATATGCTGAACTTTTTAATCAAAACTTAGATTTATCCTTACTTTTTATTTGATCAGAGATTTATCTGCTTTTCTATTTTATGATTTATGATTTTATAAACTTTAATATTGTATTTTCTCCGTTTAATAATATATTCTTGGCTTCTACATGGATTGTTCCGGGATTTTCGGCTTCAATACTTCCATCGAACTTTATAGTGGCATGCCCCAGTTCACTAAGAGTTTTATTCGCTCCTGACCCTACTGCTGTTATTTTATACTCTTCACTGTCCATACAGAATAAATCATCTTTTTTTATTTCTTCCCTTAATTCATTTATTGTATGAAGAAGACAGTATTCATGGTACATCTCTGGTGCATCGTCATTAAAAAGAATTATCAGATTCTCTTCCATTCCTTCTTCTACCATTTCCCCCACCTTTTTTACAACTGTTTCATATTTAACCATTTTGTTCCCTCCTCTGTTTCACGTGAAATTTATTTGCTTTATTTATTTTACATCTCATCTTTTGTGTTAAGTCTCCACATTTTATCATTTCAAACTAAAAAAATATATTTTTGCACTTTTGTGCTAGACTAACACTTTTTATCTATATTAATATATACTCTGATTTTCCTATTTTGTCAATGCTTATTTCACATATATTTTTTGAAGGGATTTTTTAAATACAAATAATTGGAATCTGTTTAGTAAACATCAATATCGAAAATTTCATTCTTTTTCAATGTTTTCATTTTTTATCCTCTTATATTCAAGTATAGTTAATATAATCATCATTATATCCAGAATTGTCAAAAGAAAAAGTATTATCGAACGGCTTTTCGTATAGCGGTATAGCTGATATCCTATAAATCCGGAAAATACCAGAATAGACAACGGATATGCCCACAGCTTCTTTTTCCACAGAAGAAATATAACAGATAACTTTATTATCCCGTGTGAAAGCAGATAAAGCATTGTAAAATACTGCATATTTATTGAAAATACACGGCTGAACGCAATTAGATAATTCATTATAATATCTTTCGGGTCTTCTGATAATTCTTTCTTAGATATTATTCTTATCAATCTGCTCATTTTTTCAGGATTAAGAAAAATCAATGCCGTTCCGCTTATTACTTCAAGAGAAGCAAATACGGTTTTCATAAGTAAACCAATATCAAAACCAATATGAATTATCTTTGGGCTGAGTTTATTTTTCATAATATACCTCTATTTTTTTATTAAATATCAAAGCTCTAATATACCTGTTTGTAAAAAATTCCTGCTATTTTGCTTCCTGCTTTTTTAATTTCTTATATAAAGAAGAAATAACCGGCGGCATCACTGAAACTAAAATTATTCCCAGTATAACAACAGAAAAGTTTTTTTCCACAAAAGGAATATTTCCGAAAAAGAAACCGGCAAGTAAAAAGAAAACCGCCCATACTATTCCGCTGATCAGATTAAATTTTAGAAAATACCTGTAATTCATTTTTCCTATTCCTGCTACAAACGGCGCCACTGTCCGCACAATAGGAACGAATCTCGCATAAGCTATTGTTTTCCCGCCGTGCTTTTCAAAGAAACTGTATGTTTCATCAAGATATGCCTGTTTAATAATTTTTTTCTTTATAATTGTGTCACCAAAATTCTTGCCTATATGATAATTAACTGTATCTCCCGACACTGCACTGATACATAAAACAAGGATAAGGATAAATATATTCAGGGAACCAATCGCAGCAAGCGATCCTGCGGCAAATAACAGGGAATCTCCCGGAAGAAACGGAAAGATAACTATTCCTGTTTCGCAGAAAATAACAAAAAAAAGAATAAAATATGTAAAAAATCCATAATGAAGTACAAAACTCTTCAAATAGCTGTCAATGTGAATTATAAAATTAATCATTTCCATAAAGTAACTCATTTTTTCTCCCTGTTTTTTTATTGTATTTTCTATAATAGTACACTCTTATCCTGTTTTTTCTATTTTATAAATATGAAAAAACACTGAATAATAAAATTTCATGATAATTATACTCATTTTACCAGAAAATTACAATGTTTACGTTTTATATTTTATAATATGACACTCTATTGTCACATTACTCGCAGTATGATATGCTATAAATGAATTTTGAAAGGAGACAATTATATGTCCAATGCAGTATTTTATTGTTCTTTTAAACTAAAAAAAGATGCCTCTGCACCTGATTTTTTACTCGCAGCAGAAAAGCTGAATAATGAGTATATCTCAAAGCAAAAGGGGTATATCTCATGGAAACAGCTTGTTGATGGCGATACTTGGGCGGATTTCATAACTTTTGAAACAATGGAAGATGTAAAAAAATTTGAATCAGATTCCGGTAATGCTGGTGAGTTAGCCCAAAAATTCTATTCTTTCATTAATTTAAACAGCTGTAATGTGAATTATTTTTCTGTTGAAAGAGATTACAAATAGGTATTTGCAGAAATAAATAACTGTTATCTTATGCAGCAGCTGAAGTCAGCTGCTGCCTGTAAAATAAACCGTAACTGCTTTACAGGCGGGATTATGATACAGCGCTTTATTTCTGCAGGTGCTTTTTATCTTTATTTTATAATATACATTCTCTTACTGCTGTGATTAAACTTCTTCCTCAGGATATTTCATATTCCAGTCTTCACGTATTTTGGTCATGATATCCATAACATCAATTGTGTAATCAAGATACATCTCGTCTGAATCTCCCGAAACAGTTTTTTCCATATCCAAAACCTCATATAACAAGGCATCTTCTGTCTTCCCTGCTTCTACTGTTTCCTGTTTATTATTTTCTGTATAAGTAATTACTGCTTTTGTTGATCTTGGATATTCATAAATCTCTATATATCCTTTTTCAAATACTACTGTTCCACGCTTAGGCTGTTTTCCGTGAAGTGTCAGTGAGATCGTTGACATTTCATTTTTTGAGTTCATTAATAATATAGCAGCCTGTTCATCTACTCCTGTCGGCGCATATTTTACCTGTGACATTATTTCTGACGGTGCTTCTGACATAAACCATCTCACAAAAGATATCGCATACACTCCTATATCTAATAATGCACCTCCAGCGAGATTACGGCTAAAGAATCTGTTTGTCATATCATATTCTTTATAACTTCCGAAATTCATCTGTACTAACTGCAGATAACCCAGATTTCCGCTGTTTATAATTTCTTTTAATTTTCTGTAAAGAGGCATATGATATATAGTCATTGCTTCTGCTAATATCAGGTTTTTCTTTTTTGCCAATTCCACTGCTTCCATTAATTCCTTTGAATTTAAAGTAATAGATTTTTCGCATAAAACATGTTTCCCGTTTTTTAATGCTTCCAGCATATAAGGAATATGTGTATTATGAGGTGTCGAAATATAGATAATATCAACCTTCTCATCTGTAAATACCTCATTGATGTCATTGTAAACTTTTGCTATGCCGTGTTTCTCTGCGAAAGCGGCTCCTTTTTCATATGTTCTGTTAGCCACTGAATAAATCTTTCTTCCCTGTTTTCCCATCGCTTCAGCGAATTGCTCCGCTATTACTCCGCAGCCTAATGTTGCCCATTGGTATTCTTTCATGATACAGCCTCCTTGTATTATATATCCGGTAATAATCTTTCTGTTTCTTTATAATTATTGCAGCTTAATTGAAACATTTATTATTATATACTCTGTTTCTTACTCTTTTTCAAGCAGTTCTTTCCCTGTCTCGATATCGGTAATCAGCACATTTATAAACTTCCCGTTCAAAGCTCCGTATATTGCTTCTGTTTTTTCTTTTCCCGAAGCAATTCCCACAGAATACTCCACTTTCCTTAATTCAGGAAGCTCTATTCCTATTATTCTGTCATCCAGCTTGGTTTTTATGACTTCCCCGTTAATATTATAAATTCTGGAACAGATTTCACCCACTGCTTTCTGTTTTTTTATCTCTTTCTGTATACTTCCCACGCCGCGCAGCTCGGGTAGTCCCAGCTCCCAGAAAACATTCGAAGACTTTTCCAGCGATCCTATTCCTACCACGGCAATCCGCAGCTCTGCCCATTTTTTTATTATATTCTGAAAATATCTGGAATTCACTATCTGATTTTTCATTTCAGGATTATCCACTACCAGAGGTGATTCCAGAAAATAAGGTTCCCCGTTATACGCACTGGAAAGTGTATAAATCATTGAATTTATAGGCATATAGTCCCTCAAATTACCATAACCGCCGAGAAGCGGTATAAAATCGATCTTACAGCTTACCTCAAGAGGTTTATACACGGAAAACTCGTGAATTGTTTTCCCCCAGGTTATACCCACAGTCTCCTTCTCCCGCGCCACTCTCTGTATATATGTATGGGCTGTTTCCGCTATGCTTACAAGTGTATTTTCATCCATTGAAACCAGCTGTACCTCTTTCAGTCCGTATTTCTTTTTTAATTTTGTTTCTATTTCCAGCTGTTCCAAATAGGTTTCACTTATAACTATCTTTACAATCCCCATTTTCTTGGCTTTTTTTATAAGCCTGCTGATTTTTGTTCTTTCTATTTTCAGAATATCTGCAATCTGGTTTTGTGTAAGCTCGTCATAATAATACATCTTACAAATCGTCGATAACAGCTTATTTTCAACCATAAAAATCCTTTCCGGTACACTCTGTTATTTTTATAATTAACTATATCTTTTTTATAACTCTTTGTCAATTCTTTTACCTGTTATATTAGAGCTTCTAATGCACATAAGAAAAAAGCAGTCCCTGAAAAACAGAGTCTGCCTTTTTTCTGTAAATTTATTTTTTTATGGAGCGTATATAATCCCTTTTTCTGAAAATCCTTATTCTCTTGTTTTGATTTATGTATTTTCTTTCGAATTTTGTCATTATTACCAGTATGAATATAGCTAAAACCGATGATACCAGTGCTATTTCATAAAAGCCAAGACCTATTATAAGCCCAAGACAAGCACTTACCCAAAGAGTGGCTGCTGTGGTTATTCCGCTTACTTTATCCTGATTTTGTATAATAGTCCCTGCCCCGAGAAATCCCACTCCTGATATTACCTGAGCTATTATTCTCCCTGTGTCTATTTTTATTACTTCTCTCAATGCCGGTTCACTCAAGGCTAACTTTGTCATATCATCAAAGATCATAAGCTGCATAACCGAAACCAGACATGCCCCCATGCACACCATTGTATGAGTTATGAATCCTGCCGGTTTGTTCCGTCTTTCTCTTTCGTATCCTATTATTGCCCCCACAAATACAGCAAGAAATATACGTAATATATAATTGTACATTTTATAACTCCTTTTTTACATATCCATCACTTCATTAATATCTGTCATAATATTTGTTACCTTTGTTCCGTACACTACCTGTATTGCATTTTCTTTGCGTATTACACCCAGTGCCTGCAGATGTTTTTTCCATACCTCATCAGGTACTATTTTTGACGGATCTTTTACTGTGACTCTTAGTCTTGATATACAATTCCCGATTTCTGATATATTTTCTTTTCCTCCGAGTCCGTCAAGAATTCCGAGTGCCAGTTCCTGATCTTTATTTAAAGCTGTTTTTCCGTTTCCTGATTCAGTATTATTGAATATTTTCGGATTTTTCTGTTTGTAATCATCTTTTGAATAAAGCTTTACATCTTCGTCGTCATCTTCACGTCCCGGTGTTTTTATATTAAATTTCAAAATCAGATGTTTAAAGATAAAATAGTAAACTCCGAAATATATCGGTGTAAGATATAATAGCGGCCATATATAATTCTTATGAGGCTGTAGAAATGAGATAAACATATCTTTTACACATGTCCCGTATACAGCTACTCCTGTCATTTCTCCCAGCACCACTGATAATCCCGATAAAGGAACATGAACTAAGAAAAATAATGCCGGTGATACAAATAAGAATGTAAATTCTATAGGCTCTGTTACCCCAAAAAGAATCATTGTTACCACAGCAGGAATCAAAAGTCCTTTTACTTCTTTTTTTCTTTCAGGTTTCGCACACTGATACATAGCCAGAGCTGCTCCCGGAAGTCCGCCCATCTGGTAAAGAATTCTTCCCGCAGAGAAGTTTCTCACAAGAAGTCTTGGTACTGTCGGCGATGCAAGCTGTGCCAGAAATATATTTGTCGTTCCTGCATATGTCTGCCCGTCTATTAGAGCTGTTCCTCCTAGTTCAGTATATCTTATAGGAACTGTGATCAAATGGTGAAGTCCCACTGATATCAGTGCCTTATCCAATGCTCCCCATACAAAACTTCCTATTAATCCACTGTCTCTGATAAAAAATCCCAGATCTGTAAGCGAATATCCTATAGGTTTCCATAAAAAAGCCATCACTGCCCCTAATACAGACATTATACTCAGTGTTATTATAGGTACTATTCTTGTCCCCGAGAAAAATGCCATTATCGGCGGAAGCTTCAGATTATAAAACTTATTATGTATTGCTGATGTTATTATCCCTACAAAAAGTCCTCCGAATATAGACATTTTATATGTGAATATTCCCAGTTCAGTAGTAAATAATGAGTTAAATCTGTAAGCATTTATGTTATTCATTCCCTGTTCTTTCAAAAAATCAACTGCTGTGGTATCAGCTGTTAATCCCTGTATTTTTAATATCTGGCTTATTACTGTATGAAACGCCAGATACCCCATTGCTCCTGATAATGCTGCGAATCCCTGCTCTTTTTTAGCAAGTCCGAATGATGCTCCAAGACAAAAGAATAACGGAAGGTACTTAAATACTACTTCTCCTGCTGCTTTCATTATCTGAAAGAAATATATTACCCCTGTCTGTTCATTAATTACACCCGAAAGATTTAGTGCTTTTATAGTGTCAGTATTTGTAAATGCTCCTCCAAGTCCCATAAAGAATGACGCAAATGTTATTGCAGCTATGGGAATCATCATTACTTTCCCAAAAGACTGCAGTTTCCCCATAATTTTCATTAAATAAAATCCTCCTTTTTTTCAGACAAATACTTTGACATTAACTCTTTCCAGGTATGTTTATTTTGAAATTTTATGTTATTATAGACAGGATTCACATATATTGTCAGTCTTCCGTCTTCTGTGCTGCAGCCTTCCACCCTGTAAAATTCTTTTTCTGAAATATCAAAATCAAATTCTGCTTTTTTGCCTGTTTCACTTTTTATTATCTTCCCGTTTTTTACCAGATTCCATTTTGTATTCTCTTCTGCTTCTGTTATAAACTTTACACTTCCCGTCACTTCGCTCCCGGGCAATATCTCTTTATCATTACTGTAAATCTTTATTGCTGTTCCTTTATTTTTACTTACATACATATTTCCGTTTTTCATTGCCGACAAGAGATTATTTGCCGACAAACCGTCTGAATAAATATATGTCAGCGGAATTCCCACTGTTTCTTTCCCGTCTTTAAGAGGTTTATGAGAATCACTTCCTCCGGTTCCGAATATTTTTATATTGTTTAACCAGAGATAATCCAGAAATTTTACAGCTTCTCCGTTATAATCAACCTCTTCATAATAATAAGGAGAATTCATTACTTCGAGCAAATCTGTATTTTCCATATTTATGTCATGTGTAAACGGTGTTTCAGGATGAAAAGGATGGTTTACAGATACAAGTGCGCCCTGATCTTTTTCATATTTTAGTATCTCATCTATAATTTCTGCTTTTTTATCAAAATCGATTTCCCTGAAAAAAACAGAATAATCTATAAAATCTTTCAGCCCGAATATATTTATATGTCCAAAATTATCAAATGTTATCTCTGTAGAAGGTATTATGCATATTTCTGATTTGTAAAACTGCGTAGGTACTATGGAGTGGTCTGTAAGAAACAAAAAGTCCAGTTTCTTTTCTTTTATAATATTAAAAATTGTTTCAAAACTCTGTCTTCCGTCAGAATAACTGCTGTGTACATGGAGGTCTCCCCTGTACCATTTTTTCTCATCAGAATACTTTTTCTCAAAATTTGTTTTCAAAAGTTCCAGATTATACCCTGTTTTTTCTGTATTTACATCTGTTTCTATTTCAAAAGCAAATTCTCCTTTTATATCATAAGGTTTTATCACTGTAAATTCCCATACCCCGTCGGGAAGAATACCGTAAACTGTTCCATTTGATGTATCCTCTTTCCCGACAGAGATTATATATTCTTTTATTCTGGTTTTATAAGTGAGAAGCGCCCTGATTTTTTTATCCGGATCTTTCACAATAAGAAAAAAATGTTCAAATATTTCCGAATCAAGCTTTATAGAAATATTTTTCCTGATATTTTCCATTTTTATTTTATAATCAAAAATTTCAATCCCTGATCCGCTGAAAATTCCGTTTACCTTCATTCTTAACCTCTCTTTAGAAACTTACTCTAAAATCTTTATTTCCATTCACCAATATATTCCTTATGTGCTTCAAGGTATTCATCAGTTAATTTTTTAGCCAGTGAGTATGAATTTACCAAAGGATGCACTGTTAAAGCCTTTATTGCTTTTTCTCTGCTTTTTTCAAACACTGCTTCTACTGTAAGTCTCTCATAAAGTTTTATGCTTTGTATCAGATTTCTCTGCATTTTTCCTATTCCGGGAACTTTTATGGGATTTATCTGATTGTCTTCAAATATACATGTTATTTCTACCACATCATCATCTTCAAGAAAATCAATTGCACCTCTGTTTGGAACTGACACAACCATCTCTTTTCTCTTTCCTTCACGGAATCCCTGAATAATATCAAGGGCCACTCCTGCATATCCTCCGCTGTCAGGCTTTGCCAGATACTCTTCCAATGTTTCAGGATCTTTTTTATGGAGTTTTTCTGTTTTTGATTCTATCTCCATATAGCTGTTCTCTCTTTTCATATAATTTCTTAAATATATTTCAAAAGCCTTATCCGTGTCTTTATCTATATCCACTTCTTTCAGCTCTTTTGTCATCTGTTTGTTTATTTCAAGGATAGTTTCTCCCCTTGTTTTATCAGAACTCATTATAGCTTTTTCAGCTTTTTCCCTGTAGTAAAAATAATACAGATACTCATTCAGAAGCAGATTCCCTGATATTTTCACAAGTTCCGGATCAAAGAATTTCATTTCTGTCTCAGTATACAGCTCTTTCTTGGCAAGAAGTTCGTCCATGACATCTTTTCCGTTTACTGTTATATTTCTGAACCATGAGAGATGATTCAGTCCGAAACACTCTGCCGAAACTTCCTCAAGAGGCTTTTCCAGAACACTTGCTACCTGTTTAATGAATTCACTTGGTGCATCACATATTCCGTATACATTTTTAAATCCGCTCAAATGAATTGCCTGTGTTACTATTCCCGAAGGATTCGTGAAATTAAACAGCATTGCACCTTCAGCCGAGTGTTCTTCTATCATTTTACAATACTCCAATATTTTCGGAATAGATCTGAGAGACATTGCGAAACCTCCTGCACCTGTTGTTTCCTGGCCGAGTATCCCGTTATTCAGTGCTATTCTCTCGTCAAGCACCCTTGCCTTATCTTCACCCACTCTTATTGTAGTAATTATAAAGTTTGCATCTTTCAGTGCCGCTACAGGATCTGAAGTCAGCCAGAAATTTATGCCGGGGTTTATTCTTTTTGCTATTTTTTCTGCTATTTTCCCGTAAATATTCAGCTTCTCCTCATTTGAATCCATAAACACTATTTCAGTAAGCCCTACTCTTTCTGCATTACTAATCAGTGATTTTGCCAAAAACGGCGATCTGACTCCGCCTCCTCCTAATACTGTTATTTTCATTTTTTTCCTCCTTTGTTCTGCTCTCGTAAATATATAATAACTATACCCTGACTTTCTTTTTTGAAAAGTATCACGATTTTCCCTCTTCTTCTGTACATATTAAAAACACTGAAATGAGTAATATTGTCAATACGAAATTAAAAAACGTGTTGAAACAGATTGTCAACACGTTCTCATTTTTATTCATAATTTACGAAATATTTAGTCTATTCCATATTTTTCAAAATATCTTCTTATTAATTCCTCGAAGCCTATTATACACAGACCTATAAATGGATTGGGGTAATATACGTCATCATCCAGTGTATGAGGATCATTATATGTAAATGAAATATCAGAAAGCTTCGCAAGATGGCTTCCTGCATTGCCTGTAAAGCTGCACACTGTGATATTCTCTTCTCTTGCCTGCTTTGCCAGCTTAATACAATGCTTTGTTTCTCCTGACTTTGAAACAATCAGCAGCAGATCAAATTTCATTGCTGATTTTTCACACAAAATTTCAAAATCAATCCCGTGCAGCAAATATACAATCTTACCAAGAGTGAGAAGTTTTCTGTACATATATGACGAGGCTATCTCGGAAAAACCTTCACCGTAAGCCATTATTTTCCCGCTGTGAATCCGCTTTAGAAACTGGTCTATCTCAGATTTATTTCTTGTATTAAAAGTAATTTTATCAAAAAATGATATATTTATTTTTTCTGATTTTTTAGCTGTCATTTTCTTTTTCAAATCATAAATTAATTCCACAAAACCGCTGTAACCCAGTTTTTTAGAAAGTCTCATAATAGATGAAGTAGAAGAAAAACTATTTTTGGCAACACCCCTTACTCCTTCTTCAAGACAGGTATCTATATTTTTTGTAATATAATTCAGTATTGTTTTCTCATTACTGGTAAGTTTTATTCCCTTAAAAGTTCTTTCTATGTTCATCTACACACCTCACAGAGCTTACTTTTCAAAATCTACGACTTTTATGTCATCACAATATACATGGACATAATTCTTTATTACTTCCAGATGATCTTTATTTACTGCATAAGACTGAAGATCTTCCTTTGTGTCAAAAGTAGAATACAGAGCAAGATCAAAAGAACGTTCTTCTCTTCCAAAGTCTTCCCCCACATGAAAATCCCTTATTTCTTTTACTTTATCCTTCAGAGCTGAGATATTTTCTTTTAATTCTTTCATTCCCTCAGGATAATTTTTCAGTTTAAAAAATACAATATGAACTACCATGTTTTCCTCCCAAATTTTTTTATTATTTATACACGTTGCTTATTCTGCATAATTCAGGGTATCCCCGCTTTTATACTGACATTATTATATCATATTATTTGATTTTTTTTTAACCCTGCTTGAAATTATTGTAGTGCTATAGTAAAGTAGGAACACCAAAATCTAAACAATGATATAATAAAAAAAGAAAGAGGTGTTTTG